>JAXMIV010000594.1:0-4277 GCA_034377045.1 Prosthecobacter sp.
TGGGCGAACCGCGTGTGGGCGCGGCTGTTCGGCCTTGGCATTGTCGAAACCGAGGAGGACTTCGGCGCGCTTGGCACGCCGCCCGCGAATCCGGCGCTGCTCGATCTCCTCGCGGCCGAGTACCGCGACGGCGGCTGGTCATTGAAAAAGCTCATCAAGTTCATCGTCATGAGCGATACCTATCGCCAGGCCTCCGAGATCACACCTGCCTTGAGCGAGGCGGATCCGCGCAACGCACTCGCTTCCCGCGGCGCCCGTTACCGCCTCAGTGCCGAAATGGTGCGCGATCAGGCGCTGGCCGTGTCAGGCCTGCTCTCCGCCAAGATCGGCGGCCCACCCGTCATGCCGCCGCAACCCGGCGGCCTGTGGCGCTCCACTTACAGCGGCAAAACCTGGATCGATGCCGAAGGTGAAGATCGTTTCCGCCGCGGCCTCTACACTTACCTCAAGCGCACCACGCCCTATCCCTCTTTCCTCACTTTCGACGGCGGCAGCGGTGAGGTTTGCCAGATCCGCCGCATTCGCACGAACACGCCTTTGCAGGCGCTCGTCACCCTCAACGACCCCGTCTACCTCGAAGCCTCCGCCGCTCTCGCCAAACGCATGGTGGCCAGCGCCAAAGACGCCCCATCGCGCGCCAGTCACGGCCTCCACCTCGCCCTCATCCGTCCCATCGCCAAAGAGGAGAACATACCGCTTGTTAGGCTTCAGCAACAGATGATGGCCGACTTTCAAAAAGATCCCGCCAAAGCCATCGCCCTCATCCAAACCACCCGCGGCCAACTTCCCTCCGGTATGACCGCCCCCGACTTCGCCGCCTGGATTATCACCGCCAATGCCATCCTCAATCTCGACGAGTTCCTGACCCGAAACTGACAGAAAAAGAACATTTTTTGTCAGCCAATTTTCTGTCAACCAATCCCCGTCTTCCAATGACTCCGCAACTCCACCGCACCCGCGCCGTCACCCGCCGCCATTTCTTCCAGACGGGCGGTTTGGGTTTTGGTGCCATGGCTCTGAATGCCCTGAACACGCCGAATAGTCTTGGCGCTTCGCAGCCCTCAGACAATCCATTGACGCTGAAAAAGCCCATGATCCCCGCGCGGGCGAAGCGGGTCATCTATCTGCACATGGCGGGATCGCCTTCGCAGTTCGAGATGTTTGATTACAAGCCTGAACTGCAAAAGCTGCACCTCAAGGACGCACCGCCTTCATTCCTCGAAGGCAAGCAGTTCGCCTTCATCAAAGGCGTGCCGAAGGTACTCGCGGGTCAGTTCAAATTCGCGCAGCAGGGGCAGAGCGGTCAGTGGATGAGCGAGTTGCTGCCGCACCTCGCCAAGGTGATCGACAAGACCGCCGTGATCCGCACGGTCCACACCGACCAGTTCAATCACGCACCGGCACAACTCTTCGTCCACACCGGCACGCCGCGTTTGGGCAATCCGTCGATGGGTTCCTGGGTCACCTACGGCCTCGGCAGTGCCAATGCAGACCTGCCGGGATATGTCGTCCTGCTCAGCGGCGGCAAGACTCCGGACGGTGGCAAGTCGCTCTGGGGTTCCGGCTTTCTGCCGAGCGTCTATCAAGGCGTCCAGTGCCGCACCGATGGCGACCCCGTCCTCTATCTCGGCGATCCCGCCGGCATGGACCGCTCCATGCGCCGCCGCATGCTCGATGCCGTCGCGCAGATCAACCAGGCCGAGCACCGCCGCAGCGGTGATGCCGAAACCCTCACGCGCATCGCGCAGTACGAGCTCGCCTACCGCATGCAGATCTCCGTGCCCGAGGTCATGGACATCTCCAAAGAGCCGAAGCACGTGCTCGATCTCTACGGCGCCAAGCCCGGCTTCGTCTCGAAAGCCGAAGACGCCGAAGATCCCCGCGTGCTCTACAAAGGCGACGACCCCACCTTCGCCAACAACTGCCTGCTAGCGCGCCGCCTGATCGAAAATGGCGTCCGTTTTGTGCAACTCTACGATTGGGGTTGGGATCATCACGGCAGCTCGCCCGGCGAAAGCATTGACGAGACCCTCCCCATCAAATGCCAGCAAATCGACCGCGCCATCAGCGGTCTCCTTATCGACCTCGAACAACGCGGCCTGCTCGATGACACCCTCGTCGTCTGGGGCGGCGAATTTGGCCGCACACCCATGATGCAAAACAACGTGCGGAGCGACTTAAAGAAAGGCTTCATCGGCCGCGATCACCACCCCTACGCCTTCAGCATGTGGATGGCCGGCGGCGGCATCAAACCCGGCGTCGCCCACGGCCAGACCGATGAGTTCGGCTACTACCCCGTCGAGAACCCCGTCGGCATCCACGACCTCCAGGCCACCATTCTCCACGTGTTAGGCCTCGACCCCCACCGCTTCCACTACACCTACCAAGGCCTCGACAACCGCCTCATCGGCCCCACCAACGAAGGCAAGGTCATCAAAGGCATTCTCGCATAGAAGGTTTACTCCCTCCGATCCTTCCGATGGGACTGCGTCTCCCCTTGCAGCAAAAGCGAATTCACAAATCGAATGGCTTTTGGATCAGCGGCAAAATCTCCATCCCCATAGGCTACAATCACAATCATCCGACGATTGCCAAGGTCCACCGCCCGCCCCAGTTCGGCGGATGGATAGGTTCGAAGGATTTGGAATGCAAAATCGAAGCAAGGCTTGCCTTGGTAGGTCTTCTTTCGCCAGTCAGAAAGGGCTCCTTCGAATTCTTCCAGAAACTTGAGTGTTTCTTTCGCCACACCCTTCGAATCGCCTTTGAGATCGACATTCGAGATCGCATAAACCGCATAAATTTCACCCATGCGTCCAAGGACATATTCATGGTATCCCTTCGGTGAGTGGTCCACTTTCTCCGCCTTCCCAGGCATCTCGACTGAGGCCGACGTACCCTCAATCTTCAGGCGCTCCCATTGCCCGGAAAATTCACCGATTGGGGCAACCGAGCACCCGGAAAGCCCACACGCAAACCCCAGCAAAAAACACCAATCCCAAGCGCTGCGATTTGTCCAAAGCGTGAGCATCTGTGTTCCTAGCCGCTCCGACTTGGCGACACAATACAATTCACCGGCCGCCGGCAGTGAGGAGGGGCAGTCCTTGAGTGAGCCAGACGTCTCCTGATTCCGCGCCGTCCGATTCTCCCAAGCCCAACGGGCTTGCGTCATCCAGCCCAGCAACTGTGTTTTCAGGCAAGTGAAAGTTGAGGATTTTTTAGAGCTGCGTTGAGCAGGATGAGGAGTTTTCGAGCCACGGCGGTCAGCGCGACTTTGCCAGGTTTGCCGGCGGCGCGCAGCCGCTGGTAAAAGGCTTTGAGGATGGGGTTTTTGCGTGAAGCGTTCAGGCTGGCCAGATAAAGGGTGCGCCGCACCGGTGCGCGCCCGCCGCTGATGTGGCGCTGGCCGCGCCACTGGCCGCTGTCACGATTGAAGGGCGCCAAGCCGGCAAGCGCTGCGGCTTGCTCGCGTTTGAGGCTGCCCAGTTCCGGCATGTGCGCGCATAGGCACAGGGCGCTGCGCCAGTCGATGCCGGCAGCCTCGTCGAGCCGTTGCGCCTTGGCGTGAAGCTCAGCGTTTTGGACCGCGACTTCACGCATCAGGGTTTCGAGTTTGACGATCTCCTTGTCCAGGCCTGCGATGAGGCGTTTGATCTGTGCGCCCAGCCAAGTGTCCGTGCTTTGGCGCAGGCGCGTTTTATGGCGTGCGCGCTCCTCAACCAGAGTGTCACGCTGGGCTACCAGCAGGGCCAGGCGTGCGGTGGAGGGATCCGGTTGGGGAGTAGCTGTGGGATTCATGGCAGCGCCGTAAGCGGCCAGTACGGAGGCATCAATACTGTCGGTTTTGGCCAAACGGTTCTGCGCGCGGGCGAAGTCGCGCGCCAGACGTGGATTGATCACACTGAGGATGATTTTCTTTTCGTGCAAGGCATTGACCAGAGTGCGTTCATAACCCCCGGTGGCTTCACAAATGACATGCACAGGGCCGCCATGCTTGCCGATGCAGGCCAGCAGCTTGCGCACGCCACAGGCGGTGTTTGGAAAGGCGTAAGTTTGGCAGAGGAAGGCGACGTCCAGAGAGTCTTTGGAGACATCGACGCCGAGGTAGACAGGATCAGGGCACATGGGTTAAATAAGAGGAGTTGGTTAAGGGTTGGATCAGCCTTGTGAATACGAACTCTCCCGCGGCGTGTGAACGCGGTGGGAGGTTCAGGCAACTGTTCGATCTCAGACCGATGAAGCAGAAGAGGGCCAAGCTGGGCTTCGAACTCACCGCAAGG
>JAXMIV010000595.1:0-4483 GCA_034377045.1 Prosthecobacter sp.
CCAGCCAGGCGCAGAGAGCGGCGTTGGAAACGCGCATGTGCCTGGTTTGCGGCGGCACATCTTTGGCATTGAGATAGCCATGAGCGATCTCCAGCAGCGATGCCCGCGCCGGGGGATCTTTGCAGACAGCGCTGGGCACGCCGCCTTCCGTGCCGACATCGATGCAGGCGCACATGAAGCGAAGGGGAATCGCGGTGTCGTAGCGTTTGGTCGCCACGCAGGCTTTGCCAAAGGCGAGCATCAAGTCGTAGTCGCCGCCCCAGCGGGGACGATAGGCCAACAGCAGGCGGCCGTAGGCGGGCAGGTAGTCAAATTGGGCGCTGACGGCGCGGTCGAACCATAGGCGTGTTTCTTTGATGTCACTGTCACCCATCGCCACAGGGATCATTTGCGCGGCGGCTTCAGGGCGTTCGGGACGGAGTGCATGCGCCTTGGTCAGCAGTTCACGGGCGATTTTCAGATGGTCGCTGAATTGCTGCCATTGGTCGTCTTTGACTTCGTCCGCCCATTTGCTGGTGCGGCCGACCCAGGCCATCTCGGTTTCGGCGTAGCCTTCGAGGGTGAGTTTGGCCCACTCCGACCATTGGCTTTTGCGGATGGCAGCCTTGTAGTCGGTGAACCAGGGCATGTATTGGACGCCGGAGGTCTCGATGGCGGCGATCTGATGGCGGACAAAGACGGCCTCGGCTTCGGGGTCGTAGCTGCCATCGCTAATCGAACGCAGCGTCGCACGGAGGAGGCGGTGGTAGACGCCCATGCGGTCCTGACCGCGCTCCCAAAGCCGTGGCATCAAGATCTGCAAGGCCTGCGACTCCACCGCGGTGGGCATGCTGTTGACGGCGAGAAGACGATCCAGTGCCGGCTGACTGTCGCGCCAGTTGCGGCGTTCATCGTAGAAGGCCTGGGCGGCGAGCAGGCAGATGAGCGGCTCATCGGGCACCCTTTCCAGCAAGGTGCGGAAGCGAGGCGCGAGGCTGGCGAGATCGGCGATGGGGGCGTTTTCGAGTTCCTGCAGTTGGAAGGTTTCCTGGACGAGTTTCGCGGCTTCGTCGGACCAAGGCTGTCCCTGCCACTTCTTTTTAGCGGGCTCCAGGAGGCAGCGTTCCGCCCATTGCCGCTCCTGAAGGCAGTAGTCTTTTTCCAAAAAGGCGGTGGCCGGCATGGGAATGGGCTCAGCGCCGGGCATGACCTCCTGCGCCGCCACTGGGCCAAGCATCCAGGTGCCGACGGAAATGGCGAGCAGCAGGCGTCTTAAATTCATGCGCCATTATCAGCGAACGGTTGGCCGGGGAGCAATGGCAAAAGGCAGGTGACGAGCTTTCCGATTGGCAGAACTGCGCCCGCTCGCCAGACTGGACCGCCAATGGCCCTGATCGAGATTCGCAATCTTAGCAAACGCTGGAACAGCGAGAGGCTGGCATTGGACGATGTCAGCTTTGATCTTCGGCAGGGAGAAATCCTGGGGTTGCTGGGGCACAATGGAGCGGGCAAAAGCACGGTGTTGGGCATCTCGCTGGGCATGGTGCGGCCGGACAGCGGCGGGGTGACCATCGCCGGGCACTCGGTGCAGCAGGAGCGAGGAAAGGCGCTGCGGCAGGTGGGAGCGATTTACGAAGCGGCGGCCTTTTATGACTACCTGACGGCGTGGCAGAACCTGCGGGTGCTGTGCTCGTTGTCCGGCTGGTGGGATGAGGTGGAGGTGAAGCGGGTGCTGAAGCTGGTGAACCTGCACCAGAGAGCCCATCACAAGACCCGCACCTTCAGCCACGGCATGCGCCAACGGCTGGCTCTGGCGCAAGCGCTGCTGCCGCTGCCGAAGTGCTTGCTGCTGGATGAGCCGACGGACGGCCTCGATCCGGAAGGGATTCGGGAGTTTCGTGAGTTCGTGCTGCGGCTGCGCGCGGACTTTGGCATGACGATCCTTTTGAACTCGCACCTGCTGGTGGAGGTGGAGCAGATGTGCGACCGCTGCGTGATTCTGAAGCAGGGGAAAAAGATCTATGAAGGGCCGGTGCCGTCGCAAGAAAAAAAGCGCGGCGTGTATCAACTGCAATCACCGGACATGGCCAAGGCCCATGAGATCGCGGCGCGTGCCGGAGCCATGGTGCCAAGCGGCGATCTTATTGAACTGCCGCCACATGTGCTGGGGCATGAGATGCTGCGGCTGCTGGTGGAAGGCGGAGTCCGGGTGGATGCGTGGCAGCAGCACAAGCCAACGCTCGAAGAGCTCTACATGGGACTAACCAAATGAGCTTGTTTCTGCAACAATGGATGGGCGAGCTGATCAAGCTCTTCGCGCGCCGGCGGACGTACATTGGCTTTGGCGCCTTCATTCTGCTGGAGACTGCCCTGCTAATCATGTTTCGGATTCGAGGCGGCGAAAAATGGTTTGAGAAGATCATCTCGGGGCAGGGGCGCGCGTTTGAGCATTACTACTCCGCCCTGACGCTGGCCCTGATCGTTCTCGCCTTTTCGGTGCTGATTCTTGGAGCGCTGTACATCGCCCTCGTATCTGGAGACATCGTGGCGAAGGAAAACGAAGACGGCCACTATCGGTTGCTGCTGTCCAGGCCGGTGAGCCGGCTGCGGCTGCTGTTTCTAAAGTATCTGACCTGTCTCTGTTACACGGTCGTGCTGATTCAGTTCATCAGTTGGTCGGCCTTTTTGTTGGGCGTGCTGGTACGCGGCTGGGGTGGTGGTTTTTTTGCCATGGCGCCAGAGGTGGGGCTCATGACATTTTATGAATGGGGGCCGGGGATGGAGCGCTTCGCGCTGGGCTCACTCTTCCTGAGCTTCAGCATGATGACGGTCAGCAGTGTGGCGTTTTTCCTGTCCTGCCTGCCGATCAAGCCGGCGGCCGCGACGATCGGAGCGCTGTCGTACATTTTAATCGACATGATCCTGCGCAACATGGAGCTGATGGAAAGCTACAAGCATCTGCTGCTCACCGCTCACATGGGCAATTGGACGCGAATCCTGGCGGACCCGATCCCGTGGGCGGTGATTATTCGCAGTTACACGGTGTTGACCGCGATGTGTGCCAGCCTCTTTATAGTGGGCACAGCGATATTTGAAGCTCGAGATTTGAAATCATGACGTTGATCGAAACCGTGAAGGACCTGCGCGAGTGGCGCAAGGGAGCAGGAAGGGTCATCTTTGTACCCACCATGGGCGCGTTGCATGAAGGCCACGCGACGCTGGTGCGCGAGGCACGCAAGCTCGCCGGAGAAGATGGCAGCGTCGCCGTGAGCATCTTTGTCAATCCGCTGCAATTCGGACCGAACGAAGACTTTGATCTTTATCCGCGCACGATGGACGAGGACTTGCGGATGTGTGAGGAGGCCGGGGCTGACATGGTCTTCGCGCCGCCGGCCAAAGAAGTTTATGAGCAGGATCGCAGCGTGACGGTCAGTGAATCGAGTTTGTCCATCGTGTGCTGTGGCACGAGCCGGCCCGGGCATTTCGACGGGGTCTGCACGGTGGTGGCCAAGCTGTTTAATCTGGTGCAACCGAACGAGGCTCTCTTTGGCAAGAAGGACTATCAGCAACTGGCGATCATCCGGCGGATGGTGCGCGACCTGGATTTCCCGGTCAGTGTGCACGGTATCGAGACTGTGCGGGAGGCGGATGGGCTAGCGATGAGCTCGCGCAATCGCAACCTCAGTGCGGCCGAACGCGCGCAGGCGCCCGCGCTGTGCACGGCGCTGCACCAGGCGCAATATGCCTGGCAAAGCGGCGTCACGGGATCGACGCATCTCATTGACCTGATCACCAAACACCTGCACAAATATGCGCCTCTGGGCCGGGTGGACTACATCAACATCGTTGATCGCCACACTTTGCAGCCCTTGGACGTGGTGAAGACTGACAGCCTGATCGCTCTGGCGGTGTATTTTGAAAAGGCGCGCCTGATCGACAACATCGAACTGATCCGCAACCAGCCATGACCGAATACGATTTCATCATTGTCGGCAGCGGAGCGGGCGGACTCACCGCGGCGCTTCACGCGGCGGAATATGGCCGGGTCGCCATCTTCACCAAACGGGGTGCCCTGGACTCGAACTCGAACTGGGCGCAGGGCGGCATTGCCGCGGTGACCAGCGAGGAGGATTCGATCGAACAACATGTCAGCGACACGCTGATCGCCGGCGCCGGTCTGTGCAATGAGGCGGCCGTGCGGACGATTGTGAGCGAAGGGCCTGAACGCATTCGGGAACTGGTGAAGTGGGGGGTTGATTTCGATCAGCGCGAAGCTTCTGACGGACACCTCGAATTTGATCTGACCCGCGAGGGCGGCCACTCCAAGCGCCGGGTGCTGCATGCGGCAGACGCCACCGGCAGGGAATTGACTGAAAAGTTGCTGATCGCGGTACGGGAACGCGCCAACATCGATCTCTACGAGAATCACTTCGCGATCGATGTGATCACCACCGGAAAGCTCGGTTTTGTGTCAGAGGATCGCGTGCTCGGTCTCTACGTGCTT
>JAXMIV010000596.1:0-4039 GCA_034377045.1 Prosthecobacter sp.
TTTGTGCAGCAGGATGGCTTCAGCAATCTGTTTGCCGACGGTCTGCACGGGATTCAGTGCGGTCATCGGCTCCTGAAAAATCATGCTGATGTCATTGCCGCGAACGTCCTGTACTTCCTCGAGCGAGAGCTTCAACAAGTCACGTCCTTCAAAGCGGATGCTGCCGCCGAGGACCTTGCCATGCGGAACGTCAAAGCTGACGCCATCGACGGCGGTCATGCGGCCCGAGTCGGTATCGAAGGCGGTGACGAGGTCCCGAACCTCCAGGATGGGTGCTGAGGAAGGTTCACTCATGGTTCACGATACTGATCAAACACCCGCGAGACTTCGCCGAAGGACTTGCCTTCAGCCTGGGCCTTTTTGGTTTCGGCCTTTACGTCCTCATCAATCCAATAGACGTAAGATTCCAAAGGTAACTGGCTGGCCTTCACATTTCCATCCTTCGGCCAGCGCATCCAGCGCCAGTGCATGTAGCGGTAAAACGGGGAATCCCAGGCTGGAATGGAGCAACCGCGCTCTTCCACCTTCTCTTCAATGATCCAGGACAGGCGCTGCATTTCCTCTTCGTCCGGCGCATTGCGATGCTGCGTGATCAGCACATCCAAATCGGAATCCGCCGTCATGGTGAAGTTGTTGGTGTCGGTTTTCACCTTCTTCGTACCATCGGGCAGTTTCTCCCAGGCATTGTCGCTGTGGTAGTATTCCCAGGAGCGCGGATACGGCGGGCTGGCGCCCCAGCCGCAGACGATGAGTTCGTGCATCTTTTGATCGCCCTTCTTATAAAGTTGTGTCGTGTCCAAGGACTCGATCTTCAACTCGAGTCCCGCCTTCAAAGCATCCTCTTTCAGGATGAGCACGGCCTGTACAAACAGCGCTTGATTGGGAACAGAAAGCGTGAAGGACAGACGCTTGCCAGCATCATTGGTTAGGACACCGTCGCCGCCACGTTTGGTGAATCCGGCCTTGGCAAAATGTTCCTGCGCCTTGGCGACATCGAAAGGTTTCGCGCGCAGCTTGGGATTGGTAAAACGGCCAAACCCGGCAAAGGTGCTCTGCATGCGCACCGCATCCCCGCGCAAGACAACGGCCATCACTTTTTCGAAGTTCAGGGCATAGTTGATACCGAGACGTACGTCCTGATTGTTGAGCAGCGGCTTGCTCTGATTGATATAGATGCCGCGGGAGATGCGTGGATAGATGTTAAAGAACGTGCCACGCTCGATGTAGCCATTGAGCAATTCGGGAATTTCTCCTTTGTCATACCAGTAGACTGGTGGCAGGGCGGCGAAGCGGTTGGAGAAAAAGTCGATCTTTCCCTGGCGAAACAATTCCCAGGCCGTGTCCGGTGAAGTAATAACGCGATACTCGAGGCGATCCGGATTGAAGCGGTAGCGATAATATTTTCTATCACGAGCCCACCAGTTCTTGACGCGGGTTAGAGTGATGGAACGGCCAAACTTGATGTCTTCAGGGGCGATATCGTAAGGTCCCGTCGTGGGCATTTTCCGCCATTGGTAGCGGGCCGGAAAATCATCTGTGAATTCGCGAAAGAAATGCCGAGGATAGGGATTGGCGTTGGCGGAATAGATCGGATCGGGCTTCAACTTCTGCAGCGTGATCGACATGGTGCGCTCATCGTATTTCGTAATCGCGGCAAACTCGCGGGAGAAATAGTCATTCGCGTAGGGGTCCACGATATGAGGTGACAAAGACATGTAAAAGACCATGAAGAAGTCCTCCACGGTCACCTTCACTCCGTCCGAATACCGGGCCTCCGGGTCTAGCCGATAGTACACCGTCAAATGATCCGCGCTGAGAGCCCAGCTTTCCGCGAGGCCTGGGATCCATTTGTCCACGTTCGGATGCCTGCCGACCAGGGACATTTCGACATAATCGGCATGCTCCCCGCGAAAGGTATTGCCGCCGTCCGGGCCAACGAAACGCAGAGTCGGAGGGAAAGAGGGGATCTCGGTATGAAAGGTGCCGCCTTTCTTGGCCGCGGGATCGCCAATTTCCGGGAGATCGGCGCCTGTCTCCCACTTGAGATCGGCGGGAATATCCGCCGGCGTCTTGAACTGGTAGAGATTTGGCTTCGCCTCCCAGGCGGCTTCCACTTCCGCAGTATTGTCATAAGGGGGGAAGCGAACATCGGCTGAGGCAGCCATCGCCACCAATGCTGCAAATGCGGCGGTCACGATGCCCAGCACTCGAGGCCAGTGCTGTTGCCGCAACGCGACGTTCTTTACTTTTGGCTCTTCGCTCATTGGTAGGTCGAAAACTTTTTAGGGTCGAAGGCTTCACGCACGGCCTCACCAACAAAGGTGACCAGCACGAGGACAAGAGCCATGGCGACGAATGCCGAACTGACGATCCAGGGATAATTAAAATTCTCGACACCTTCATGCAGCAGCCGGCCCCAGCTCGGCACATCAGGCGGCAGGCCGAAGCCGAGGAAGTCGAGGGCAGCCAAGGCGGTGATGACACCCGAGATTTCAAAAGGGGCCAGCGTGACCAGGATAGCGATCACATTCGGAAGCACATGGTGAAAAATAATGCGCGGGGTGCTGGCGCCTAACAATCTGGCTGAAGCCACATAGTCCCTCGCTTTTTCCTTGTACGTCGCTGTCCGCAGGTAAATCGTGGTGCCCATCCAGCCGAAAGCGGCGAGAATGATCACCAGCACCACCAGCGTGGGCGTCACCAGCATGCTGACAATCATGACAATGAAGAGGAAAGGCAACACCGACCAGATTTCAATGAGCCGCTGGCCGAACAAGTCCACCACGCCGCCGAAGTAGCCGAGCAGGCCACCCATGAGCACGCCGATGCCAAACACGACGGGCAGATACAATAGCGCAGCCGCCAGTGCCTGCTGCCAACCCCCAAAGAGCATGGCTAAAACATCAACACCATTGGAGTTGGTTCCCAAATAATGTTTATGCCGCAGGGATGGCGGTGACGGAGGATAGACGAACCGCCGCCATTCCGGCGCGGTAAGAGCTTCCAGCGCCGGAGCCTTGCCATTGCTGTAATCCACATAGCTCAGTTGCCGGCCTTTTTCATAACGGCCTTTTTCAACCTGCCCTCCTGCCTCATTCCAGCCGCGCATGTCGCCATGCCGCAGGCCATTGCGAAACATGAATTCCTGGCGCTTCTGTTCGGGCTTCGATTTAAATACCAGATAGGCCGTGCCGCTGAAGGCCTCCTTGTTGCCGACACGGAAGAGCTTGTCGCCGCGCATCTCCAGCGTCTCGATGATCTGCGGGGAATCGAGCGTATTGGCAAAACGAACAATCGGCAGAATCACCCAGTTGCCCTGGTTTTCCGCTTTGAGTTTTTTCTGCAACTCGCGGTAATCGGTCTCGCCATCATACGTGAGCCCGAAGGTCTTGCCCGGGATGATCTCGCGAACAAAGGGCACATAGAGCTGGCCATTGTAGCGGACCAACAAAGCGCGCTTGCCGACAATCAGGGTGTCCAGGGACGCGATGCCCGCGAGCCCCAACAGGATGAGGAAGGAAATGTAACCGCGGCGGATGGCGCGAAAACGCTGAAGTTTTTTTCGGGTCAGCGGACTGAGATTCCAATGCTTACCTTTGCGCACTAACCAAACGCCGGCCGCCAAAAGCAAGGTCACCACCACCCAGCCCGCCACGTTTCCAGCGATGAAAGGGATTTTAAAAAACGGAACCTGCAGATGCATCCAGGCCAGTACTGCAGACAGCACGGCATAGAGAATGAGAAGGCGTCCGGAAGTTCTCGGTGACATGATCGATCAATGGAAACGGACGCGCGGATCGGTCAGCGCGACAAGGAAGTCCGAAAGGATGTTCCCTAGCATGATGAGGATGACGTCCACGGTGAGAATACCCATGACCAGCGGGTAATCCCGGTCCGTGACGCTCTGGAGTTGCAGAAGGCCGAAACCGTCGATCTGAAAAATCTGCTCAATGAGGATGGAGCCGCTGACAAACACCAGAGTGATGCCGCCCAAGGTCGTGGCAATGGGAATCAATGAATTGCGCAGCGCATGATTCAG
>JAXMIV010000597.1:0-3684 GCA_034377045.1 Prosthecobacter sp.
TAAATGGCTCATTCATCAGCCGCCGATGCTGGGACGAAGCACAGCCCCTTGGTGATGAGCGCAGGAATTGAGAATTGGATTGTTCATGGCCGCTGCCGCTGACAACGACGAACGCTTGACGCGCATCCTGAAACGGGTGCGGCGGATTGAGCTGATCACGCGCGGGATGGTGAAGGAGACCTTGGGCGGGCAGTATCACAGCCGGTTCAAGGGGCAGGGGATCGAGTTCGATGATTTCCGCGAGTATCAGGCGGGAGATGACGTGCGCTTCATGGACTGGAATGTGACGGCGCGCATGAACGAGCCCTTTGTGCGGAAGTACATCGAAGAGCGTGAACTGACCGTGATGCTCGTCGTCGACGTGAGCGGGTCGAGCGACTACGGGAGCCATGAAGACAGCAAGCGCGAACGCGCGGCGGAGGTGGCGGCGGTGTTTGCCTTCAGCGCGGTGCAGAATCAGGACAAGGTGGGGCTGGTGCTGGTTTCCGACCACGTGGAGCAGTACCTGCCGGCGCGAAAGGGCAGCGCCCACGCTTTGCGGGCACTGCGTGACATCCTGAACATGGAGCCCAAGAGCCGGGGAACGAATTTGGCGCCCGCGCTGGATCTGGCGCTGAAGCGGATTGCGCATCGGGCCTTGGTGGTGGTCGTCTCGGATTTCCTCACGACCAATCCCTCATGGGAACATTCGATCCGGGCCGTGGCGGCGAAGCATGATGTCCTGGCAGCGCAAGTCAGCGATCCGCGCGAATGGGAATTGCCCGATGCGGGCCGCGTCTGCGTGGAAGATCCAGAATCGGGTGAACAATTTGTCCTGAACACTTCGCATCCGGCGGTTAGGCGGCACTATGCGGAGCGCATGTCGGAACGGCAGGAAGCGCTGTCACGGGTTTTGAAGAAGAACGGCATCGAGCGGCTGAGCATCAGGACCGACGAGGACTACGTGCCGGCCTTGAAAGCGTATTTTAGAACGCGACGGAGGAGGAAGCGGTGATGTTGTCGCTTTTGGCTCAACAATCGCCTCCGCCTGCAGTTCCCCCGCTGCCGCATCCGGAACTGCCCGATCCAAGCGCCATCACCCTGGGGCCGCCGTGGTGGTTGTATGCGGGCGCCATCCTGCTGGTGTGCGTGCTGTTGAGCTTGGTGATCTGGCTGCTCTTCCGCGCGAAGAAGGCCGTGCCGCCGCAGGCGCCGCGCCCGTGGAATCGCGCCATGGATTCCTTGCATGATTTGCGTGGACGGACTGAGGCGCAACCGCATGCCGAGACGGCGCACCAAGTTTCCGAGGTGTTGCGGAATTATTTCTGGGAGCGTTATCAGATTCCGGCGCCGTTCCGGACGCGGCGTGAGTTGTTTGAGCAGGAGGCGCCCAAGATGACGCAGCGGGTGGACCGCTACGCGCCGCTCGCCGCTTTGTGGGATGAGCTTTCCTTTGCGCCGATTCCGGTGAGCCGGGAAGAAGCTCTGGCACTGGTGGACAGGGCCATCGCCAATCTGCAGGAGGACCGGCCATGACCCTGCTGTTTTTTCCAGACCTGATGCTGGCCCACCCCTGGTGGTTGCTGCTCCTGCTCCTGCTGCCGTTGCTGGCGCTTTGGCGTGGGCGCATTGGCAAGGCGCCGGCGGTGACCTTCTCCACAGCGTTTTTGCTGCGGGATCTTGGGCGGCCCGCGAAGTCAGCCCGCGGGGGCTTTGCTTTTGGCC
This sequence comes from Prosthecobacter sp., assembly GCA_034377045.1. Classification (GTDB taxonomy): domain Bacteria; phylum Verrucomicrobiota; class Verrucomicrobiia; order Verrucomicrobiales; family Verrucomicrobiaceae; genus Prosthecobacter. The sequence continues at coordinate 1,705 of JAXMIV010000597.1, forward strand.
TGGTCATGCTCAGCCTGCTGGCGGCCATCGTCGCCTTGGCACGCCCGCAGAAGATCCTGTCCTATGACAAGGACAAGTCCGAAGGCATCGCCATCATGCTCACCGTGGACGTATCTTTATCAATGCTGATTGAGGACTTCTACATTGGCGGGGTACCCGTGAATCGATTGACCGCCGCGAAGCGGGTGATGAAGGATTTCATCAACGGCAGAACCAGCGACCGGATCGGCATCACGGCCTTCGCCGGGGAAACTTATCTGCCTTGTCCGCTGACACTGGATCGCGACTGGCTGGTCAACAACATGGACCGCGTGGACACCCAGCGGGTGGGCGATGGCACCGCGATTGGTTCCGGCATTGCCGCTGCGGCACACCGCCTGAGCAAAGAGAAGAATCCGAGCAAGGTGATCATTCTGTTGACCGACGGCGCGAACAATTCGGGCCGGCTTGATCCGCAGGAGGCAGCGAAACTGGCGGCCACGCTGGGGGTCAAAATTTACACCATCGCGATTGGCACGCCGGGCGTGCACATGATTCCGCACCCAAGCGGCCGCATCATCACCTCCGGCCGCCAGGAGTTCGATGAAGGCACGTTGAAGGAGGTGGCCGCGATTGGTGGCGGCGAGTTCTACATGGCCCAGGATCTCAATACTCTGGCGGACATCTTTGGCACGATCGACAAGCTTGAGAAGGCGAAGATCGAGCGGCAGAAGATCATCGAGACGGAGGAGCTTTATTATTATCCGCTGTGGGCCGCCACCGCGTTGTTGCTGGCCGGTCTGACATTGCGCTACGGACTCATGAGCACGGCGCCCGTATCCTAGAACAACCATGTTTCAACATACCGAATACCTCTGGTTCTTATTCGCAGTCCCGCTGCTGGCGGGCTTGAAGCTGTGGATGGATGCCCGCGGGCAACGTGTGGTTCGCGAGTTCACCGCGCCGCGCTTGCGGGAGAGTTTAATTGTCGGCGTGTCGCCCTGGCGCTCGTGGTTGGCGATGGCTTTGTATTTGTTGGCGCTTGTGGGCTTCATCGTGGCCCTGGCACAGCCGCAGTGGGGGGAGGAGCGTCTGGCCGTGCCGGAGCGAGGACGCAACATCTTCATCGCCATCGACACCTCTCGCTCGATGTTGGCGCGGGATGTTGTGCCCGACCGTCTCACTCGGGCGAAGCTGGCGGTGCAAGATCTGGTGGAGCAATTGCCCGGGGAGCGCATCGGGCTGCTCGCCGTGGCGGGGCGCTCGTACCTGCAGGCGCCGTTAACGACGGATCACAGCGCCATCCTGGAGTCGCTTCAGTCCTTCGATCACACCATCATCGAGTGGGGCGGCAGTGATTTGAACGACCTCATGGAAGTGACGCTGCGGGCCATCAAGAAGCTTCCGTCCAGCAACTACGCCCTGGTGATCTTCAGCGACGGCGGCGATCCGGATGCGCGGCTGACTGAAAAGATCCAGCAAATTACCAAGAATAAAATCGTCGTCGTCGCGGTCGGCGTCGGCACGGAGGCCGGCGCCATCATCCCTGATCCCGAGCAGCCGGGAGATTATGTGCGGGATGCGCAGGGGAACGTGGTCAAAACCAAGCTGGAAACCGGGGTGCTGCAGCAGCTCGCCTCCGGGACCGGCGGTCGATTTGTGAAACTGGGCACCCAGCCGCTGAACAAAGAGGTCATTCAACCGATTTTGGACCGGCTGAAGGAGCAGGACTCCGCCAGCCGGCAAAAGACGAAACCCATCGAGCGCTTTGCCTGGCCGCTGGGTGCGGGTATAGTGCTGCTCATGATCGCCTGGCTCATCCGCCCCTCTCCCCCTCAACGCAGGACCGGTTTCGGCCTGCCGATTGGGGCGAGCTTGTTGTTGCTGGCCACCGTGCATCCGGCCGCCACGGCCGCCGAGTCGCCAGGGCAGTTGGCGGCGTATTCAAAGGATTCGAGCGATGTCTCGCCCGCGGAAGCGAAGGCGGCGTTTGATCACAAG
>JAXMIV010000598.1:0-3052 GCA_034377045.1 Prosthecobacter sp.
CGCAGTCATCTTTGTCCCACTGTACCACGGTTCGGTTAGGCATGGCGGCAGGCTCAAGAGGCACAATGCTATCCAGGCCGGCGCTGCACAGCACCATGCCGCCACTGTGCTGGCCCAGGTGGCGTGGCAGACCGTAGACCATTTGGTACAGCTTCATCAGCGCCGGCAGGCGGGGATGCTGTACGGGCAGGCCCGCTTGCGAAATTTGCTCCTGCAGTTCGAGCGTGTGGTTGTAATCGCCGTGCGGAAACAGGCTCGAAAACCGGTCCGTGAGGTCCGGCGGCAGGCCGAGCACCTTGCTCATCTCCCGCATGGCGCTACGGCCGCGGTAGGTGATGACATTGGCGGTCATCGCCGCGCCATACGGCTGATAGCGGCGGTACATCTCCTGGATCACGCTCTCCCGTGCATCCCCGCTGGGCAGGTCGAGATCGATGTCCGGCCAACTGGTGTGGCCCGCGCTCAAAAAACGCTCAAAGAGAAGCTTGTACTTGATGGGGTCGGCATTGGTGATGCCCAAGGCGTAACAAACAACGCTGTTGGCCGCGCTGCCGCGGCCCTGGATCATGATGCCCTGCTCCTTGCACCAGCTCACGATGTTCCAAACGATGAGAAAGTAGCCGTCGAACTTCAGGTTACTGATGATGCGCAGTTCATGGTCCAGCATGTCTCTGACTTTCTGAGTCACAGCCGGATAACGTTCAGCGGCGCCATGAAAAGCCATTTCCCGTAGAAAGGAGGCCTGGTCATGGCCTGCCGGCACCGCATAGGAAGGGAACTCGTAGCCCAGATTTTCCAGAGTGAACTCAAGACGTTCCGCAATGCGCTCCGTCTGATCGATGGCCCCCGGCAAATCCGCGAAAAGTTCGCGCATCTCCGTTTCGCTTTTGAGGCGGCGCTGCGCGTTGGGTGACAGCCACAGGCCCGCTTCATCCAGGGTGGTGTGGTGGCGCAGGCAGGTGAAGGCATCCAGCACCAGCCGGCCTTCACTGGTGGCATGGCAGGGACCATTGGAAGCCACTACTGGCAGGGAAAAACGCTCCGCCAGTTCGATCAGCGCGGCATTGCGCGGCTTTTCCTGACGCAAGCGGTGGCGCTGGAGTTCCACGCTCACATTTTCCCGGCCAAAGATGCGCACCAGCCGCTCCACGATCTGCGGCGCCGCCGTCTTGTCTGCCAAGGCGCGTTGCACCGGCCCTTCGCTGTCACCGGTCAGCGCCAGCAACCCTTCGGAAAACTCCTCCAACTCCGCCCATTCCACCCGGCCTTCGCCTTTCGGCGCGCGCAATTTCGACCGGGTCAGCAGGCGGCAGAGGTTTTGATAACCGGCGCGGGTGCGCACGAGCACAGGCAGCACGCTGTCATCCGCCAGTGTCAATTCAGCCCCTGCAAAGGCGGTTAGGCCGAGTTCCTTGGCGCGGTAATGCGCGCGCGCGGAACCGTACACGCCGTCGCGATCCGTCAGCGCGATGTGTGTCAGGCCCAGTTCCGCCGCGCGCGTGACCATGTCCTCGGGCCGCGAGGCACCGCGCAAAAAGCTGAAGGCGCTGCGCGCATGGAGTTCGATGAAACTCATGACCGTGTTTTAACCGAGTACACCATCCAGTACCCAGCGCCCGCCTTCGCAGGCCAGTTGGTAAAGGCTACCGTCCTCGACGGTGACCGCCCACACTTCGCGCTGCCAGGCGTTGTCATCCCACCATTCACCGGACAGCAGCCAGGGGCCGTCGGCATGCCTAACCATAAAAGTTTCATGGTGCGTTTGAAAGGAGGCGGGCTGTTCATTTTGCAGTTCCACCCGGACTTCGGGAGAGGGGCGGAAACGCCGCAGGGGCAGGCCGTGCCCGGTCCAGGTGTCGGCGATTTCGGCCTGCGGCAGCGTTGCGGTGGGTTGCAGGTAATTGTCCAGCGCAAAGGCGTCCAGGCGCCGGCTCGGAAGCAGGCGCGCTTTTCCCACCCTGCCGGGGCCCAGCAATGCTTCCAGTTGGGCCAAGGTTTAAGCAAACCGGTTGGGATCGCGCAAGCCTCTCGAAAAAAGATCCCCCTGGCTTCCGGGCGGGCGGATCGGCTGCAATTGCAGGGAGAGGTAAAGGATCGGCGCGGCCGCCTTGAGGCCTTCCAGATGTGTGTGCAAAAGGCGGATGAGCAATTCCACATCCCGGCTGGGTTCGGCGATGCGCAGCTCAGCGCGGTGTTCGGACTGATCTTCGAAACGCAACACCAGGCGCAAGGCCGCCGCCACCAGCCACGCCTCCGTCAACCGCCGGCACAGGCCTTCGATCAGGCGCCGCAGCAGGAGCAGCAAAGGTTCCAGGCATTCGATCGCATGCTCCAGTTCCATCTCCGCGTGAAAGCGCAGCGGCGGGCGGATGAGCTGCAGCAAACGGTTGCGCCCACCCGCGGCGATGTCCCAGAGCAGCGTGCCTTCGGTGCCCAGCCGCGCCGCCACCGCCGGACGCCGGAGGCCGACAAATTGCCCCAGCGTATGAATGCCCCAGAGGCTCAGCACCTGGCTGATTTCCGCTGAGGGACGCAAAGCCGCCACCGGCAGCGCATGCAAAAAAGCCGTGGCATCCGCATCGGTCTTCAGCACCAGCACCGGCCGCGCCGCCTGCGCGGCCAGCATCGCCAGATCAGGTTGCCCGGCCAAACCCACCCGCACCTCCAGCCGGCGCTGCGCCAGTTGCTGCTGCAGGTGTTTGGCATACACCGTTTCGCGGCCCGCCAGATCGCGGACCCGCGATAAATCCAGGATGCACAAACCCGGCAGCGTCAGTTCAAAAAACGGCGTGCAACTGGCGGCGCAGTCCAGCAACTCTCGCTGAATCGCCTCTTCCTCGTCAGGCTCCGGATGCAGAAAAACCATCTTCGGGCAACGCGCCTGCGCTTGTGGCGCCGTCATCCCCGCCTGCACGTCATGCCGCTCCGCCACCGCATTTACCTGGCGCAAAACCGCCTGGTCGCGGGTGGCATTGAGATCGCCATCCAGCAAAGCCACGGCCTTTTTTCCCGACACGCCGTGACGGCGCATCGCGGCCTGCAGGTGAAAACC
>JAXMIV010000599.1:0-4163 GCA_034377045.1 Prosthecobacter sp.
CCGCCATCTCTCTCGCCCCCGGGCCCAAAAACATCACCATCGTGGTCACAGCCCAGGAAGGCCCGACGACGAAGACTTATTCGATCATGGTGATGCGCGGCACTCCCCCAACGACCCGAGCGCTGGCGTGGGGAGACAACGGCATTGGGCAGTTGGGCAACAGCAGCACGACCGACAGCGAGACGCCGGTGGCAGTGAACATGACGGGTGTGCTCGCTGGCAAAACGATCGTAAGCATGGCGTCGGGAGGCAGCCACAGCCTGGCCGTTTGCATGGACGGCACCGTGGCGGTCTGGGGTGGGAACGAGAATGGCCAACTGGGTAACAACAGCAGCACGGAAAGCAGCGTGCCGGTGGCCGTGAACACGGCGGGGGTGCTTGTGGGCAAAATGGTGATTGCTGTCGCAGCCGGCTATCAGCACAGCGTGGCGCTCTGCTCAGATGGAACGTTGGCCGCCTGGGGGGACAACTTCGAGGGGCAGTTGGGCGACAACAAAAACAGTGCGCCGCAAAGCCTCGTGCCCGTGGCGGTAACGGCTTCCGGCGCGCTAGCGGGCAAAATGGCGATTGCCGTGTCCGCAGGCTATTACCACACCCTGGCCCTATGCTCGGATGGGACCATGGTTGCCTGGGGTAGCAATAGAAATGGCCAATTAGGCAACAACAGTTTAACCGACAGTCCAGTGCCGGTGGCGGTGAATACATCGGGGGTTCTGGCCGGCAAAACCGTCGTCCTTGTCGCCGCAGGGGTGGATCACAGTCTGGCTCTCTGCTCTGATGGCACGCTGGCTGCCTGGGGCATGAATTCCTCTGGCCAGTTGGGCAACAACAGCACGGACCCCAGCCTGGTGCCGGTGGCCGTGGATCGGTCAGACGTGCTTGCCGGGAAGACGGTGGTGGCCCTTGCTGCCGGCGCGGAACACAGTCTGGCCTTGGGTTCCGACGGCACCGCAGCCGCCTGGGGAGGCAACAACAGCGGCCAGTTGGGCAACAACAGTTCAAGCGACAGTTCAGTGCCCGTGGCCGTGGACAAGACGGGCGTGCTCGCCGGCAAAATTGTGGTGGGGCTTGTGGCGGGCGCTTTTGAGAGCCTGGCGTTGTGTTCGGACGGCTCCATGGCCTCCTGGGGTTTCAATTCTTATGCCGGGCTGGAAAGCGAAGTGCCGGGACTGGTGAGCACGGCGGCGCTGAACGCGGGAGAGCACATCATCGGAGTATTCTCCGGTTCCTACGCGCGCCATAATCTCGCCATCGCCGCCACTGACCCGGTCATTGACCCGAGCACGAATGCCAATCTAGCCTCACTCGTGCCGAGCGCGGGCACGCTTGCGCCGGTCTTTACCAGCACCAAAATTAGCTATACCGCCAGTGTGCCGAATGGCACGGAATCAATGACCGTCACGCCCACTGTGGCGGATGTCACCGCCACGGTGAAGGTCAATGGCACGATGGTCGCCTCAGGAAGTGCCAGCGGGGTCATCATTCTCGCGGTGGGCAGCAACACGATCACCACCGTGGTGACCGCGCAGAACGGCACCACCACAAAGACTTATACACTGACGGTAACCCGTGCCGCGCCGCCCAGCAACAACGCGAACCTGTCTGCCCTGGTCCTGAACGCTGGCAGCCTGACTCCCGCCTTTGCGGGCGCCACGCTCAGCTATACCGGCAGTGTTGGTTATGCCACGAGTTCCATCACGGTGAAGCCGACGGTGGCTCAGGCGAATGCCACAGTGAAGGTCAACGGCACGACCGTGGCCTCAGGCGTGGCCAGTGGAGCGATCAGCCTCAATGTCGGCGAAAATCCCATCATGATCCTGGTCACCGCGCAGGACGGGATGACCACCAAGACATACACACTGGTCGTTACGCGTGCACCAGGCACCGGCACCAATGCGGCTCTCGCATCTCTGGTACTGAGCGCGGGAACCTTGTCGCCCGCTTTTGCCGGCGCCACGATCAACTACACCGCCAGTGTGCCCAGCGTCACGAATGCCATCACGATCAAACCCACCGTGGCTCAGGCCGGCGCGACGGTGAGGGTCAACGGCACCAGCGTCGCCTCCGGCAGCGTCAGCAGCGCGATCGGCCTCGCCCCGGGAAGCAACGTCATCACCACCGTGGTGACGGCCTCAGACGCGGCGACGACGAAGACATACAGCCTCACGATCACGCGCGAGACGGCGGCGACCACGGCGCAGCGCACTTTGGCCTATCACCAAATCACGACTGCCTTTGGAGGAATCAGTGGTAACAGTGTCAGCGGACCTTTGCTCAGCCGGAACGGCCAGGTCATCGCCTTCACCAAGGAAGTCTCCGGAATCCATCAAGTCTTCACCATTCGCAGTGACGGCACCGGTCTCACGCAGGTGGACTCTTACGCGAAGATTTATTCCACCAGTCCCCAGGTGGACATCAGCGATGACGGAACGCGCTTCTGTGTCTCGGATGCGACGCAACTGCGGGCAGGAGGGCGGCAGATCCTCTTAACGAACTACATCAATATTCACGGCATTCGGATTTCCGGGGATGGAACCAAAGTCTTCTTTCGGGTCGATGGTGACACGGCCATACTCAATACCACGACAGCCATCCAACGTGGGATCTGGGTGATCAACTATGACGGCACCGGCTTGCGGCAGGTGGTGGGACCTGTCCAGATGGCGCCGCTGCTTGGCGTGGCAGCCGCGGACGTGCCTTCCTTCGCCACCAGTGACGGCCGGGGCGTGGATGTGAGCACCAATGGTTCACGCATTGTCTTCAGCATGCATAACGCGGTCGTTTCCGGTGGCGCCGGCCAGGGCCTTTTCGGAGTGAACCTGGATGGGACCGGGCTGCATGATTTCCTCGGGCGGGTCCTTTATGTCTATCGTGGCATCATCAGCGGCGACGGAACGAAGGTCGGATACGATGTGTTCCCGCTCACCGGTCCCGAGGAAGCGGGCGTTTTCAATTTTGACGGGTCGGGTCGGCGCAAGTTGGCCGATACGACGAATGCCCGGCAGGTAGAGGGCCTTTCGGGTCACGGCTATCACCAACTGACGACCGACGGCTCGAAGCTATTGCTCGGCGACTCTGGCCTCCTCATCAATACGGATGGGAGCGGCGTGGTGCAGCTCTGCATGCGCGGCGTTGATCGCCTGCTCCAGGATTACATGTACAATCCCACCATGAATGCGGATGGGACAATGTTTCAATACATCTGCACCGACGACAGCCTCGCCTACCAGCTCGCGATTTGCTATCTCAATCCGGAAAGCCTGGGGAAGGCGCCGAGCCTGACTTCGCCGAACTTGAATCCGCCGTACATTCTGCCTGCCGGCAACTCGACGACCAAGCTAACCACCGCGGTCAGCGCCTTCGATGCGATCCAGCAGGTCGGTTCGCACACGGTACGCGATGGGTATGAGGAAGGGTTCTTGCCGGCCAACCTGAATGATGCCGGCACGTCCGGAGACACCGTCGCCGGAGATGGCGTCTTCACGACCACCGGTCTCTATCTGGGCATCCTGGAACCGCTCGGACCGCGCGAGGTGCGGGTGCATGCCGGAGTCCTTTCGGGAGATGGCAGACGCCACGCCACGGCCATTGATCTCTCCCCTTTCGCGCTGGTAAGCGCCATTCCGCCGACGGTGGCGACCCTTCCCGCCACCAACGTCACGCCCACCAGCGCCACCTTGAACGGCACCGCCCAGGCCAACGGAGCGAGCACCACGGTCTCCTTCGAGTACGGCACCAGCACTTTCTACGGCACCACAGTCGCCGCCACGCCCTCGCCTGTCTCCGGCAGCAGCGATACGACGGTGAGCGCGGCCCTCACCGGCCTAACCTCAGGTGTGACCTATCACTACCGCATCATTGGCGCCAATGCGAACGGCACCTCCAGCGGCGCCGGCATGACCTTCAGCACCGGCTCGGCGAGTAACAATGCGAATCTGTCGGCCCTCACCCTGAGCGCCGGCACCCTTACGCCCGCCTTCGCCAGTGCCACGACCAGCTACACCGCCAGCGTTCCCAATTCGACCACGTCCGTCACGGTCACGCCCACGGTGGCGCAGGCCGAAGCCGCCGCGGCCGTCAATGGCACGCCGGTGGCCTCAAGCACAGCCAGCAACGCCATCAACCTGGCGGTAGGCGCCAATACCATCACCACCGTGGTCACG
>JAXMIV010000600.1:0-4767 GCA_034377045.1 Prosthecobacter sp.
CGGCGCGACAGGCCGCGTGCGGGTCTTGGTGGTCGGTATTCCCGACATCGCGGATGACGACTACTTTGAGGTGATGTAAACCGCCCTTGCCAAGCCTGCCCGCTTTGCCATCATGGCGCATGGGTAAACTCCAAGACAAAGTCGCAGTCGTCACCGGCGCAGGCCGGGGCATAGGCAAAGCCATCGCTGAAAAGTTCGCTTCCGAGGGCGCCAAGGTCGCCGTCGTCAGCCGCACCGAGGCCAATTCCCAAGCAGCGGCGGAGGCGATCAACGCCACGTATCCCGGCGCGGCCAAAGGCTATGCCGTGGACGTGGCCAACGGCCCCGCGGTCGCTGAATTGGGCAAAACCATCCTGGCCGACTTTGATCACGTCGACATCCTGGTGAACAACGCGGGCGTGACCAAGGACGGCCTGCTGCTGCGCATGAGCGAGGAGGATTGGGACTTCGTCATCGATACCAATCTCAAGGGCGCCTTTAACATGCTGAAAGCCTTCCAGCGCAGCATCCTCAAACAGAAGGGCGCGCGCATCATCAATATCGCTTCGGTCATCGGCCTCATCGGCAATGCCGGCCAAGCCAACTACGCCGCCAGCAAAGCGGGCCTGATCGGCTTCACGAAGTCGTTGGCGAGAGAGTTTGCGGGGCGAGGGGTAACAGCAAACGTCATCGCACCCGGCTTCATCGCCACGGACATGACAGGGGTTCTCGATGAGAAGGTGAAGACGGCGATTCTCGAAAAGATTCCGCTGAATGACTTTGGCCAGGCTGAAGACATCGCCTGCGCGGCTTTGTTCCTCGCCAGTGCGGAAGCTCGCTACATCACCGGCCAAGTGCTGGCGGTGGACGGCGGCATGGTGATGTAATCGTGGGCTTGTGAGGCTGCCGACCCCTAACAAGAAGGGCGTTCTTTACCCAAGAAACACCTGGGCCGGCACTCCCTGCGCCCCGGGACGGCAGACGAAGAGACTGCCTGCCAGAGGTTCATCGGATTTGCCGGTAGTGATGTAAAGGTCGCGCAAATCCTCACCGCCAAAGGCGCAAGCCGTGATCTCGCGGCATGGGAAACGAATCTCTTCCAAGACCCTGCCGGAATCCGGATCAAAGCACAGCACCTTCGATCCGTGGCAAAAAGCGATCCACAGCCGCCCTTCGGTATCGATCGTCATGCCGTCCGGACTTGTCGGATCGGCTGCGGTGTTCCAAATCACCCGCTCATTGCTGATCACACTGGTCTCCACCTCGAAATCAAACGCCCGCACCTTCTTGCTCGGGGTGTCGATGTAGTACATCGTGCGGCCATCACGGCTCCAGATGATGCCATTGGAATTGGTAACCGGCGCGAATTTCTTCTCCACGCGCAGATCCGTATGCAGACAATAAAGCGCCCCTTCAGGCTGCTTCTTCAGGCAGATGGTGCCGGCCCACAGCCGGCCGGCTGGATCGCACTTGCCATCATTGAAGCGATTGTCAGGAAGGTCCGGCTCCGGGTCCGCAATAGGCGTGCTGATCCCCGTTGACTGATCGAGAAAATAGAACCCATCGTCGCCCGCCCAAACCAGCTCCGGGCTGCCACCCCCACGACTGACCCGCGGCACCACCGTACCCACCCGCTGTCCGACCTCCCAGATCTTCTCACTGTTCGTCGCCGGATCAAACGCCAGGATCTTGTGCGCCTCAATGTCCACATAGAGCAGGCGATTTTCATGCCAAAGAGGGCCTTCGCCCCAAAGAGAGATGTGCGTGCCGACGGGTTCGGGGTGAATCATGATGCCGATAAGGTTGCGATGATTTTGCGGAGGTCAAAGACGAATCTTCCGCGAATCAATCACTCTTGAAACTGCGCAACCGAAAGCGCCCTTCCCTCGCTCCGCTTGCGGGGCAAGGGTGAGGGGCCGTTGGAATACCGCGATTCGTTGACCGCGCGGTAAAGCCGTCAGGGGAATCTCCTCACAAACTCCGAAATTTCCTCCACCACAGCTTCCGTCTTGGAATCATCCTCGGGGTCCGCTGCGAAAGGAATGGCGCCAATGATCTTGGACAACTCCGCTCTCATACTCTCGAACTCGCCCTGTGCCTCCGACTCCGTGCCAAAAAACCGAGTGTGCACCATCCATCCATAAATCCCACATGTGATGGAAAACGGTGCCGTGTATCCACCCCTCTCCAGCGTGATCCGTACACCATCACCATGCTCCTCGTCGCGGACGATGCTGCCACTCTCAGAGCCGTACAGACCAATGCTCTTCCCGTTGTCGAATGGATACCAACTCATAGGTGCGTGATGCCAACTGACGTCCCAATTGTGCCGATCGCCGAAACGGGGAGGCAAGATGGAGACGATGGAATGAGGTTCGAGTGAAGAGTGACAAGTGCGACACGACAGCCCCGGCAGTTGGCGCCAGCGCTTTTTAGACGGTTCGTTCACGCAAGCGACGCGTGTGCATATTCGGAGGTCTTGTTGCGGCTGTAGGCTGAAAGGATGTTCTCCACGGATAAATCCTCGTCGAGCAACTCCCAATGAATACCAAGTCCGCGCCCGATGAGCTGCCACTGCTCGCGCTCTGCCGACGATGCCGCAAGGAGACGAGGGAAAAAGCTAAGCGGCACGGCTACGCTACGTTCGTCCGAAAAGCTAACGGACATGGAATCACCAACAAAAGTAACGTGATGGATGCGAAGGTCATTCATGGCTTAGGTCTCCGAAGGTCTTATACCACGCGCGAAGGAATTCGTCGCGGTGCTGTTCTGTGATCTCAACAATGTCGTTGGCTTCGTGTCGGCGAAACCCCTCGACAAAAGCGAATTCGAGGGGATCGAGCCAGAGCTTCGCGGCGCAGTCGTCGCGCTGAACATGAACATGCGGAGGCTCAAACCTGTCGGCCATGTAGAAGAAGAAGCGGAAACCGCGCTCGCGTAAAATCGTGGGCACATTCTCATCGTAGGGATTTCGGCTGAGATTGCAAGACGCGCGTCAAACTGTGCCGACCGCCGGGGCCGATGCCAATGCCGAGCCGCCGAAGGTCTGGCCATGGAAGACGATTGCCGAACGGACATCCGAAAGTGCCGCCTCGTAGGAATCGCCCTGGCCGACCACCGCACCACGCGCCAGGCCAATCGGATAGGCGACATAGCCATCAGAATGCTTCTCGATGACGATTTTCAGTTGAGGTGTCATTCTTTAAGAATGCATTCAGTTGTCGACTTGGCAAGCGCACGAGCAACTCCTAACGATTCCAAACTCAGCAACGGCGGAGCAGGCGCGACTCCTGCCTCATTTGGTCGGAATTCTGAGTTTCGCTTCTGCGATTAGTTCCTCGATGATGTCCACGGGCACGTCGCTGTTGAATGTCTCAATCGTGAAAGTCCCTCCCGCATCCCAGAAGAAAACTTCAGCGACGACAGCCTGCTTTCCTCGACAGATGCGAGTCAACTCCACGCCCATGCCTCCACGTTTTAGGTCCGACGCAAGAATAGACGTGTATTGTGCTTCACCGTATTGGCGATCCATGGCGAAAGTAGTTTAACGTCTCACACTGTGCCGACCGTCGGGGCGTTGGCAAGGCCTAGCTACTCCCGCAACCACGCCTCATAAGCGGCATTGATGCGGAAATCCGCGCCCAGTGCTTCCTGCAAGGGATCGATGTCCTTCGCGCTGAAGCCCATGTGCGAATGCCGGCGCCAGCCTTCGGCGTATTCGAACTCGCCCGAAAGTTCACCAACTTTCCGCGAGGCGACATCCATGCTGATGAGATACGAATCCATGCCCTGGCTCACATCCAGCCAATGCTTCTGGCTCACCTGCGCCGCCAGCGCTTCGCGGTTGCGGGCATGCACGCGGGTGGTGTTGACATAGGCGCCGGCGTGGATGCGTTTGCGCAAGGGATCGCAGAGGCCGTGCGGCATCGCATGGTAGACGGTGACGTCGTGCAGGTAATGTTCGCGTGGCGGATCGCAGACAAAATTGGGGATGCAATGGGCGAAGGCGCCGGTGACCGCCAACCGCTGGGTGTTCTGGTGATCCTCCATGTAGTCCGCCGGGGAATGCGTGAGCACGATGCTCGGTTTCGCGGCACGGACGACGGAGGCCACTTTGCGCAGCAAGGGCACGGAGTAGGTGATCTCGAGGTCATCCGAAATCGGCGGATAAAAGGTGGCGCCGAGAATCCGCGCTGCCTCCTGCCCTTCGGCAAGGCGGGTACGTGTCGTCTCCGGTCCATCCATCTGCACGGAACCGCCATTGCCGGTGCCCAGGTTCATGTAGTGAATGTCCCAACCGCGCTCTTGCAGCAGCAGCATGGTGCCGGCGGCCACAAATTCAATGTCATCAGGATGGGCGAAGAGGGCGAGAGCGGAAGGCATGGTCAGGAAAGTACTCCGACTGTCCCCAGGTGGTCAATGGATAACCGCCAGAGGACAGGCGGACTACATTACAGACTGAATAAACCGCCTGGGACAGGCGGCCTACATTACGGACCCTGCATGTCCGATTTGTCCCAAAAGTTGTCCGTGCACCGGCGGGCTTTGGTTCGTTATCTCCCACACGCCAACCACGCCGATCACCCATGTCTAACCTTTGCCGTCTTCTCAGTCTTCTCCTGCTGCTCGCCTTTGCCGCCGCAGCCGAAGTTCGCACCGGCCCCATTCGGGTCGCCTACCTTGGCAAGGACACGCCTGAACGCCTCTGCGAGCAACGTTGTGCCACTCTGATGCGGGAACTCGGACGCGAGGCGATCTGGTTCGACTATCTCGCCGAGGAAAATGATT
>JAXMIV010000601.1:0-5568 GCA_034377045.1 Prosthecobacter sp.
ACCAAAGCCCGCGCCGCTGCGGCGCGCGCTGGGAGTGTTGGCAGGATCTGCGATGCCCAGAGCGCCATAATTGGCAGCGCCATTGGCGGCATTGCTTCCTTTCATCCAGGTCCAGGTGTTGGTGATCGGGATGTAGCGCCAGGCGTCACTCAACAGACCGCTGCCCGTGGCAGCATTGCCGGTGCCGCCGAAGAGCCACAAGGCCCCGGTGGCATCGGTCCAGGCCACCGCCCCATTGCGAGAGCCGGGTTGGTTGCCCGGCGCCACGACACCGAGTGTTCCATAGACTCCGGCGGCATTGATGGTGCTCGCGCCGCGCACCCAGGTCCACTGGTTCATCGAGGGATCATACTTCCAAAGATCGCTCAGATTGCCTGCCGTGGCCGTCGTGGCGACACCGCTGCCGCCGAAGAGCCAGAAACTCCCCTGGGAGTCCATCCACCCTGCCGCATCGGCGCGCGCGCCGGGATTGGTCGTCGCAGTGGCGCTGCCCTGGGTGCCGTAGCTGCCCGTCGAATCAATGACATTAGCGCCCTTCATCCAGGTCCACTGATTGGTGGCAGGATCATACTTCCATAGATCGTTGAGATTGCCTGCCGTCGCACCGCTGGCGCCGCGTCCGCGCCCGCCAAAGAGCCACAGGCACCCTGTTCCGTCCGTCCACGTCACCGCACCACTGCGGCAACTCGGCGTATTGCTGTCTGCCGGCGTGCCCTGAGGCCCGAAACCGCCATTGCTGTTGGCCAAATTGCCGCCCTTCATCCAGGTCCAGCCATTGGCAGACGGATCATACTTCCAGAGATCATTCAATAATCCGGTGGTCGTGGTGCTATCGCGGCCGTTGCCGCCAAAGAGCCACAGGTTCCCCGCCCCGTCCATCCAGGTCGCCGCGCCGCTACGGGCTCCAGGGACATTGGCATTATCGGGGACGCCTTGAGTTCCATAGACCGCCGCCGCGTTGATTTCATCACCACCTTTGAGCCAGACCCAGGCGCCGGCGGCGTAATCGTACTCCCACAGGTCATTTAGGGTGCCAGCGCCCGTCGTCCGGCCATGCCCCAGGCCGCCAAGCAGCCAGAAGTTGCCGTTCGCATCCGTCCAGTTCGCCGCATCCTGGCGCCCACCCGGAGAGTTGCCGGCGGCTGGCGTGCCCGGAGTGCCGTAGACACCTTTTTGGTTGGCCGTATTCGCGCCCTTCATCCAGGTCCATTCCGGCAAGACCGTTGTGATGACCACAGTGACAGTGCCGATATTGGAATCATCACTGCCATCATTGGCCTTGAAGGTGAATGTGTCGGTGCCGACGAATTCGGCGTCGGGACGATAGCTGTAACTGCCATCGGCATTGATCGCGGCGTTGCCGTGCTCTGCATCCTCCACCAAGACGAAGGTCAGGGCGCTGGCCTCCACATCGGTGCCCGTCACCGTCCCGCGCACGAGGTTGCCTTCCACACCCACGGCAGAGCTGTCGGTGACGACGGGAGCATCGTTCACGGCGGTGATTGTGAGACTAATGGTGGCCACGTTGGAGTCGGTTGTGCCGTCATTCACCTTGAAGGTGAAGCTATCACTGCCATTGCTGTTGGCGTTCGGCACATAAGTATAGGCCCCGGTGCTGCCGCTGACTGTAATCAGGCCCTGGGTTGGCTCCGTCAGTTTGATGAAGCTCAGCACATCATTCGCATCGATGTCGGTGGCGCCGAGAGTGCCGTTGATGGCATTGTCTTCGTTGCCCACCCCGCTGCCATTGCTGGCGATGGGAGCATCATTCACAGCGCCGACCGTGATCGTCACCGTGACGATGTTCGAATCGAGTGCGCCATCATTGGCCTTGGCTGTGAAGCTGTCGATGCCGTTGAAGTCGGCGTTTGGCACATACATAAAACTGCCATCCGCCTGGACAGTGGCGCCGCCATTTGCCGGATCACTGACCTTGGTGAAGGTCAGTTCGTCACTTTCGATGTCGCTCGCCGTCACCATCCCGGTGATCGATGCCGCATCCTCACTGCCGGATGCTGCCGCATTGCTGGCGACAGGTGCATCATTCACTGCGGCGATGGTGAGCGAAATCGCCGCCACATTCGAATCGGCGAGGCCGTCATTGGCTTTGAAGGTAAAGCTGTCGACGCCATTGAAGTTCAGGACCGGCACATAATCGAAGCTGCCGTTGGCATTCACCGTCACACTACCGTTCGTTGGGTTGCCAACCTTGGAATAGGTGAGAGTGGCTCCCGCATCCACATCGCTGGCCGAAGCCGTACCCGTGATGCTCGCGGCATCTTCATCTCCCGAGGCCGCTCCATTGACGGCCACCGGCGAGTCATTCACCGCATTCACCGTTATCGTGATGGTGGCAGCGATAGAATCCGCGAGGCTGTCGTTCGCCTTGAATGTGAAGCTGTCGGTGCCGTTGAAGTTCAATTCGGGCTGATAGTTGAAGCTACCATTGGCATTGAAGATGAGCATGCCATGGAGCGGATTGCTGACTTTAAGATATGTCAGCGCGGTTCCCTGGGCATCCGTGGCTGTGGCGTTGCCGGTGATGGTGGTGTCTTCATCGCCCTGTACCGCGCCGGCGTTGGCGACGGGTGGTGTATTAAAGGCAGTGATCACCTTTTGCGCGCTGCCGGGATTGAAAGCGGTATCGCCTGCCTGAGCGGCCTGCACCACGACATCGCCGGGGCCGCTGAAGCTCAAAGTGGAGCCCGTGATGATGCCGGGTCCGCTGACGATACCGAAGGTCACGGGAAGGAGGCCGCGGTCGGAACTGGCGGCGAGATTGACCGTGCCGCTGAAGCTTATGGTTTCCGGCAATCCGGGATCGAAAGCAATGACCTGGTCGCCCTTGACGACGGTGAAGGAACGACTGACTGGAGCAGCGGCAGCGTAGCTGCTGTCGCCCGCCTGCGTTGCCTCGATCGTTACGCTGCCCGGCGCACTGAAGGTGACCGAATTCCCTGTTAGACTGGCAATGCCGCCGCCTGCGGTGATGGCATAGTTCACCGGCAGGCCGCTGCCAGCCGCGGCGCCCAGAACCAGAGGCGTGCCGCAACTCTGCTGGCCTATGGCGTCAAAGGTGATGCTCTGCGGCAGGAGTCCGTAGCCTTCGAGGTGGATGCTGAAGGGAGCTTCATCCGGGTCGTTGGAAGCAATCTGAAGCAGCGCCTCCCTCTCGCCTGCGCCGAGGGGCGCAAAGGTGACCGTGAAGGTGGCGCTCGCGCCAGGGGCCAGAGACGCAGGCAAATCCTGGGCGGTGAAGTCAGCCGCATGAGTGCCGCTGACCGTAGTGGCAAAGTCTGCCAGGGTGGCGGTGCCCGTATTGCGCAAGGTGAAGGTGATTGGTCGATTCAGCGGACTGACCACGGTGCCAAAATCCGTCGCAGCCTGACCAGATGCCAGTTCGGTTCCCACGGGCTGTTCGATGGCGATGTCGGGCACAGCAGGCGTGGTGAAGCTGCGGAGTTCGCTGAAGGACGGTCCCGAGTAGTTGGCGGCGTAAACGCGATAGAAATAGGTGGTGGCGGTTCCCAAACCAATGAGTGATTGCGCGGCGGGGAGATTGGCCGAACTGGCAGACACATTCTGCGTGGACAGGATCGTAGCGTTCGCCAAATCCGGAGTGGTGCCGACCACAAACGAAAGACGGGATGCCTTGCCATTGGGATTGATGGCAGCATTCAGAGTAGCGCTGGTGCCGGTGGCCGGGATGCCAGTTACCGCCCCTGGCGCGAGTGCCGGCAGGTCCGGCATATCGAGCTTCCAAAGGTCATTCAAGGACACCCGGATGTCTGGCAATGTGGCGATTCCGGTGCCGCCAAAGACCCATAGATCCCCGGAAGCGTCTGCAGTCGGGAAGACCGACGCGCCGCTGCGGCCACCACCGGCGACATCCGCAGTAGAAACGCCTTCGTCACCGTAGATGCCGACGGCGCGCTCGGTGGTGCTGCCCTTGACCCAAGTCCACAAGGAGGTGCCGGGGTCGAACATCCAAACGTCATTCAGTTCGACCGGGACATTATGATTCACGCGGAAGCCATACCCGCCCATCAGCCAGAAACGCCCGCGTCCGTCCGTCCATGCGGCGGGGGAACTGCGCCCACTCGGCAGGACGGTCAATGACGGCTTCAGGAGTTCGGCAGGCTGTGCCGGTTCATCGCCCTCCTGGCTGCCGCCGATCCACGTCCATTGTGCCGATTCAGGGTTGAAGCGCCAAAGGTCATTGAGCCTGCGCGCCGTGGTTTTTGACGCGCCATATCCAGACCCGCCGAAGAGCCACAGTTCCCCTTGGGCGCCCACCCATCCGCAGGGGCTGGCACGCGCGCCCGGGAAAGCGGTCGGACTGGGGGTGCCGAGGGTGCCGTAGTTGCCGTTCTGCAAGCCCGCATCGCTGCCCCCCACCCAGGTCCACTGGCCGGTGGCGGCGGAGAACTTCCACAAATCATTCAGCAGCACGCCAAAGGACGGAGTTGCGGCCACGCCGGACCCGCCGAACAGCCAGACATTGCCTTCCCGGTCCCGCCACGTCAGAGCATTGTAGCGCGCGCCGGGCCAGTTGGCCGCCGCCGCCACGGCCTTGGTTCCGTAGACTCCCGGAGTGTTGATAAGCGTGGAGCCGCCCATCCAGGTCCAGAGACGGGACACAGGATCGAAACACCACAGATCACCGAGGTTGCCCAAGGAGCCGCTGGCATCGATTCCGCGACCCCCAAAGATCCAGAAGCGGCCGCTGTCATCCGTCCATGTGATGCCGTCCTGCCGGCCGCCCGGGACATTTCCAGGCGCGGCCACGCCTTTCTCTCCGTAGATGCCGGAGGGATTGCGCGTGCTGCTGCCACCCTGCCAGACCCAAAGACGCGTCAGCGGGTCAAACATCCAGAGATCATTGAGAAGATCCCTGCTGGTGGTGATGTACCCTTCGCCTCCGAACAGCCACAGCCGCCCGACCGCGTCGGTCAAGTTTTGCGAGTTGTAGCGGCTGCCGGGGCTGTTCGGCGCCGCCAGCACCCCAAGCTCCCCATACGTGCCGGTGACGTCTCCGGTGGTGCTCCCTTTCATCCAGGTCCAGCGGTAAGCCTCCGTCAGCACGAGGTCATTGCCATCCCCGCCGGCGTAGCTGACGTGGAAGTAGTAGGTTTGCCCGTCATGATCCGCACCCACGATGCCTCCCTCCGCCACACCGGCGAAAAGCCCGGTGATGGGGGCCGCGGAAGTGTTGTTAACCAGCGTCAGCATCGTGCCGGGCTCTGGTGTGAAGCCCAGTTGCAGGCCCAGGCCCAGCCCTGGAGGAGCAGCGTAGCCATTGACGGTGAGCGGAACGTGCGCCGGTTGGTCGAAGGCGATCTCCAGGAGATTTGAGCCAGCGAGGTGAAGCTGGAAGGGCGCTTCGTCCGGATCGTTGCTCAACACCTGGAGCAGCGCCGTGCGCAGGCCGCCGCCGGTGGGCGTATAGGTTACATCAAACGTTAGGCTGCCGCCCGCCGCCAGGGTGGCGGCGCTGAGGCTGCTGACCGCAAAATCAGCAGAATGAGCGCCGGACACATTCAGCGCCAGCCCATTGAGCGCTCCCGG
>JAXMIV010000602.1:0-3681 GCA_034377045.1 Prosthecobacter sp.
ATGGCTACCGTGGTCGTGCCAAGGCGATAACCGGAACCTGTGGTGGCGGTGATGCGGATGTTCTCCAAACCCTCGACTGCCGCATCATCAATCGCAGCAATGGTGAAGCGATGCGCGGAAGCTCCGTCGGGCATGGTGACGGAGGCGCCCGGGCTATTGAAATCCGCGCCCGCCGTGGCGAAGCCGGCGCCGGTGGTGAGGGAGATATTCACGTTGACCGGACCCGTGAGGGAGCCAAGGCGGCGCAGCTCGAACTCGGCCGTATCCGCCGGGTTGGCTTCCGCCGCATCGGGATCGGCCGCAAACAGGGTGATGGTCGGCAGCGCTGTTTCATCGTCGACGATGGTCACGGTGGCGGTTTGCGGAAACCCGGCGCTGACACCACCGGTGGGGATGACACCCAGAACGACGGTTTCCACCCCTTCGGTGGTGCCGTCATTGGTGACGGTGGCGGTGATATCCAGAGTACTCTGATCGGCGGGAATGGTCCAGGTTTGGAAGGGCGCGACCGCCGTGGGCAGCGGGCTGAAGACATAGTCGGTACCCATGGCCGCCGTGCCCTGGACCAGCAGAGTCACGGTCAGGGCGCTGGCCATGCTGCCGCTGCGCGTGAGGCGAAAGGCAAAGTCGTCGGCGCCGGCTTCATTTCCGATGGCGTCCGTGGCCTCGACCTTCACGACGCCATCCGCCTCAGTGCCCGTGAAATCGATATCGGTGGCGGAGGGCCCGAGCGGCACGGGACTGGTGAAGTTGCGCGTGAAGGTCCAGCCATCGAGCACCGCCGTGAGGGTCTGGCTGCCGGCAGAAAGCCTTCCGATGGTGAAAAAGCCATCGCTGTCGGTGCTCGCTTTCCCCGAGGTGTCTCCGACCGTGCCGGAGTGAATCACCACATCCCGCATGGGATTGCCGACACTGTCGCGGACCGTGCCGCTGATGGTGAAGGTGGTAGGCGAGCCGACCGTGATCGGCACCGTCTTGCGGGCCCAGCCGCCATGCATGTCTGAGGCGGTGCACTGTGCCACATACACGCCCGCCGAGACCCAGGACTTCGACGCCGTGGCGGAACTGGTCGCACGGACGGTGCTGTCGTCGAAATACCAGTGGTAGGCCAGATCGTCGGATTCAGGATCAGTGGCGGTCGCCGTGAAGTTGACCGTTACGCCCGAGCCGACTGAGGTGCTGGAGGCGCTCAGATCCAAGGTCGGGGCGGAATTCGGCGCTCCATTCTCCAGCATCACCCGCACGTCCATGCTGGGCGGCGCCGTGGCGTTTTTGGCGATTGGGGTGATATGAATGCCGGCTTCAATGTCCGAAAAGGTGCGGCCGACGACAATAGCGGCGTCATTGAGCGCATTGAGGCTGCCGGGCGTGGTGTCCAGCAGTTGCGCGCCGCCGTTGCTGCCGGACGTGCTCGATTCCGTGCCGTTGCCCCACGGATCCCAGTTCAGATGGACGCCGTTCATCATCCAGTTGTTCGCCACGTACCGCTGGCGGAACTCTACCCAGTAGTCACGTTGCGCGTCCTTCGTGATCTGCAGGGCGAATCGCTGGCCGGGGTCTGCTCGCGCCTGATCGAACTGCCAGATTCGATACGTGCCGCTGCCCGTCACCGGGGTGTAGAGATCCGTGGTCAGCCAGCCGATCTGGCGTTTGAAGGAGGCATTGAAGTGGCCGTCCATGCCTGAGCCGCTGTTGCCCAGGACATCAAACAAGTTGCCATACTCCACATTCGCACCGGGACCGATCACGCTTTTGCCATTCGTGTCCCAGTGGTTGGCATGGATCGGTCCCAGATTGTGCCCCATCTCATGCCAGAAGGTGCCGACGCTGGTACTTTTGAGCCACAGGCTGGATCCGGGCGCCGAGGCGCGGCCACCAAAATTGCCCGGACCGGTGTTGGTATAGATCATCACGTGGTGCTGATACCCTTCGATGGGGAAACCCATGCGCCGCGCCGTCTCCTTGGCGTCAGTCATCAATTCTGTGGTGCTTCCAGTTGGAGAGTCCACAATCACCTTCTTGTAGTAGGCGCTGGTTCGCGGCAGCATGATCACCGGGGTGACGGTCGGAAGGAAGAACAGCTTCCCGTACGAGCTTTCGTGGAAGTAATCGTTCATCGCCTTCAGGTGATCCCACGCCTCCGTCTCCGTTTGCATCACCTTTTGGTCGTCCGGGAAGATGCAGCGCATGTACAGGATCGTGCGGTAACCCTGCCCCGTGCCGCCCGTGACACTGCCGCTCGGCAGCCCTGAACTGCCCGTGCTGCCTTCCGAGGCCAGGCGCTCTTCTTCGAGCAATCTCTCCGTTTCCGTCACGATGTGGCCGCCGTCGCAGTAGTAGCGGACGATCATGCCTTCCTGCGCCGCCGGGGTACTTTCGGTCACGGCAGGAAAGGTCCCCGCGCTGGTCTTTTCCACCACGGTGGTCTTGCCCGACACCGGACAGATCGCCACCACTTCCGCCCAAGGCGGCGGCACCTCGCCGATTTCCAGCGGGCGCAGCGGATTCTCACTCACCGCCAGCAGTCCATCCACCGCGACGCCGTGCATCGGCACCTGCCGCCGCAGCGCTGGGACGGCGCGCCGGCCATAGGTGAAGGCGCGGAAGATTTCCCCCTCGATCCGCGCCTCCCGGGTCACCGAAGGCTGTCCCGGCTCACCCAGCGTCGCAAAGGTTTCCAGATCCCCGCGACCGCTCACCCGCCGTTCCAGCCGGGCGACGACCTCCGGCGGCAGCTTTTGCCGTACCACCATCGGCACGGCGGCGTCGAGCGCCCGCTGCGGGTCCGTTTGAATCAGAGTCTTCAGCGCCACCCGATGCGCCTCCGCCAAGGTGATACCTTCTTCCCAGCTTACACGCTCCTGGTTCGCCGGTGCCGTCAAAAAGACCTCCGCCCAGTCGGCAAACTCCGCGACGGCCTTAGGCAGGGTGGATCGTTCACGCTGAACTACTTGTGATGGACGCGCCACTGCTCGCTCCACCGTGGCCGAATGGCGATCAGCCCGTTTGGGGCCGAAGGGCACCCGCCAAAACAGCAGCGCCACAAGACCGAGCGCGGCCGCAAGGAGCCAGAAAAGGCGGGCAGGTTTCATGATTGGATGCAACCGAGCAAGCTAACTGCGTGGGTTGGCGCTCGGGCAAGGTGGGGAGTCTAGCCTGCCCACATCCCAAGACTCCAGCCTTAAGTGCCTAACCACGCGCTTTTTCGGCGCCAAGCCAGGCGAAAGCGCTGGAGCAATGGCTGTCATGTCGCCTGGCCCCGTTTCCGCGAATCGATGCTCGACCCTTTTACAGAATAGAATTTGCGCCGCCAAACGAAACGGTGACATCCATTTCTTTCTCAGTTAAATCAATGCCAAGCCGATATCCATGTAACTCCATGGCAGTCATCGAATGCATCGTAAAAGTCACAAGTGCCTCCACCGCCGCCCGTTTCACGCCGGAGTACGTTGAGGCCCGATCAGGCTTCATGGAGCGTCTTGGCGAGGATCTCGCCGAAGCCCTTGAGCGTGCGAATGAGGAAGCCACCGGCAAAAAAGCATGAACACCGATCTTTCACTGTTTGTCGCAGCCGCCGCGATGCTCACCAGCATCCTGGCCGGATGGGCAGCGCCGCGCTTATGGCTGGTAGCGACCCTGGTGGGCGTGAGCGCTGCGTTCGCGGCGGCGGTTGCCGTGCTA
>JAXMIV010000603.1:0-3156 GCA_034377045.1 Prosthecobacter sp.
CCACACGGGCCTTGAACTGGGGGTCATGTCTTTTGCGTTTGGCTTTCACTTGTTTTGTGGGTCTCTGGGTTGCTTAATGCAGCCCGCTACCACCACAAACTCATAACATCCGACCTGGCCCGAATTTCGGGGTCCACCTCAGTTTGAAGCGGGGCTTGCAAGCGGTGTGGGAGAGGT
Source organism: Prosthecobacter sp. (assembly GCA_034377045.1). GTDB lineage: Bacteria > Verrucomicrobiota > Verrucomicrobiia > Verrucomicrobiales > Verrucomicrobiaceae > Prosthecobacter. The sequence continues at coordinate 178 of JAXMIV010000603.1, forward strand.
GAAACGGTGCGGGCTTCTTTTTTTCTCCCATGGCGCGCACGCTTGAAATTTTCTCACCGGCCAAGATCAATCTGTGGCTGCGCATTCTGGGCAAGCGGGCGGATGGGTTTCATGAGGTGGAGACGCGGCTGTGCAAGGTGGGGGGGGGGGATATGGTGACGATGAGCCTGCGGGGTCCGGGGACAGAGGTGGCGCTGACGTGTTCGACGCCGGGGATTCCGCTGGATGAGTCGAACCTGGCGCTGAGGGCGCTGCGGGCGTTTGAGGCGCGGGTGGGGCAGCGGCAGGGGTGGAGCATTCATTTGGAGAAACGCATTCCGGCGGGGGCGGGGCTGGGCGGTGGCAGCAGCAATGCGGCGGCGGTGCTGCGGGGAGCGAATGAACTGGCGGGGCAGCCACTGGATCTGGCGGCGCTTTTGGAGATCGGCGGCGGGATCGGCGCGGATGTGCCGTGTTTTTTGCTCGGTGGCGCGGCGGCGGATGGGACGGGGCGGGGGGAGAAGGTGATGCCGGCGGTGTTTCCGTGGCGGCTGCCGCTGGTGCTGATCAAACCGGCGTTTCCGGTGCCGACGCCATGGGCGTATCAGCACTGGGCGGGATCGAAGGAACTGCCAGGCGTTTCCTATGCGCCGCAGGTGCGCGAGTGGGGGACGCTGGTGAACAGCCTGGAGCGGCCGGTGTTTGAGAAGTATCGGCTGCTACCGGCGTTGAAGATGTGGCTGCTGGAGCAGGAGGGGGTGGATGCGGCGCTGATGTCGGGGTCGGGCTCGACGATGTTTGCCCTAACGAAAAGCGTGGAGGCGGCGCGGGCGGTGGCGGTGGCGGCGCGGCGGTTCTGCGGGGAGACGGCGTGGGTGGAGGTGACGGAGGTGGGGATCAAAGAATAGAAAATAGGGGATAGAGGGAAGAGGATGGAGGATGGAAGATGGAAGATGGAGGATGGAGGATGGAGGATGGAGTGGTTGAAGCGTTAATGGGGGGCGTGGAGTTCGCGGATGATGAGGTTGAGGCGGCGGAGGCAGGTGAGGATGGCGCCGAGGAAGATGAGGATGAGGGCGAGCTTGAGGGCGTGGTTTTCGCCGGGGTGGAGCCAGGTTTCGAGGATGGCGAGGAGGGTGCCGAGGGTGAGGACGGCCATGCGGTGCTGTTTGGCCATGGGGCCGATGAAGCTTTGTTTGCCGGTGAGGGTGCCTTGCAATACTCTCAGGTAGGCCGTGCCGAGGGCGAGGACGGCGCAACTCCAGCCGAGGGGGAGGATGTCGAAAAGCTTGATGACGCCGGGCTCGACCGCGGTGCTGTAACCGGCGCCGACGAGGATCAAGACATCGGCGAGGCGGTCGGGCACTTCATTGAAGATGGGGCCGGTGACGGAGGCTTTGCCACCTTCGACGGCGACCATGCCGTCGAGCAGGTTGCAGAGCAGCCGGCCCTGAATGCAGGCGGCGGCGGCGAACCACGCGAGGGAACTGCCGCCGCGCGTGAGGTCCGGGGCGATGAGGTAGAAGGTCATCGCCAAGGCGGCGAAGATGATGCTGAAGACGGAGATGGCATTGGGAGTGATGCCGGACGCACAGGCGCGACGGGCCAAGGCCTGCGCCCAGGCGGTGTTGCGGGTTTTGAGTTCGCGACGCGGGCCATGAGCAGCGGGAGGGGCTTCCATGGGAGGAGGGTAGGCGGGGGCGTGGGGGAAGCCAATGAAGATTGAGGATTGATGATTGAGGAGGGACGAGGGAACCAGTGCTCAGTCTGTGCAGGATGTTGGGGTTAGCGTAGGGCTGAAACTGACAGAAACAAAAGGGACAGAAAAAATTGATGCGGACTTGTTTCTGTCCTTCTTTTTTTCTGTCAGCTTCCCATTTCGAAATGCTGAGAAGCCGGTTCGACAGGCCTTTGGGGCCTAACCAACCGGCTTCTGGCATGAGTCAGTCGACAGTATGAACGCCTAAACCACATGTTCGACTTCGACCTGGCTCAGGAGGATGGTGGCGATGCTGGTGAGTTCGTCATCAGCGCCGCTTTCTTCCTCAAGGGTGTCGGAAAGCAATTGGGAATCGGCCTCTTCATCGAGGCGTTCGGCAATGGTGCGGGCATTGCCGTAGCCGGCCATTTCGTAATGTTCGACGCGCTGGCAGGCAGAGATGAGGGCGAGGTCGCGGAGGGTGGCATCGCCTTCTTCGTCGAGCACCTTGGCGCCTTCTTTGAGGATGCCCGCCATGCCCTGGCATTTTTCGCCTTCGCAATCTTCGCCGTGGCGGGTGAGGATGTCATGGAGGCGATCGATTTGGAGTTGAGTGACTACCAGATGGGATTGCAGGGCCTCTTTGAGATCGTCGCTGGCGGCGCCTTTGATGAGCTTCGGCAGGGCGGTTTTGATCTGGGTTTCGGCGCTGTACAGATCCTGAAGTTCGTGGATGTACAGGGAGTGAAGAGTTTCGAGTTTCATGGCCGTGGGTGATTTAAAGGTTATGGAAAGTTGAATGGGAGTTCGTTCCGTTGACGCTGTCTTTTGCAGGGACTGGGCCAACCCGGGTCGCAGGATGAAGATACCGTGGGAGGTGGCTCCCCTGGTGGAAATGGGGATTTCATGCAATTTCTGATCCGCGGGTATGCAGTTTGCAGGGACCGTGCATGCAGGATGCGACGCAAGGGGGCAAAGGCGCCATCGGGATGCGGCACGGGCTATGCAGGTAAAGCGGCATTGTAATGCTCCGCCCCAGAGAGGCTGAGGAAGTTACTCCAAAACCCCTGCCACCACTTACCATGAACGTTGACACCTTAGGGAGACCGCCAGTGACTGATCCCGATCAAGAAGAAACGCACCGGATGCCCTTTCTGAACCGGCAGAATTTCGCGATCGATGAGACAGACGCTGAAGCGGTCTGCGCCGTCCTGGAGGATCTCATTGAGATCACCCGTGACGGCGAAGAAGGCTACAGCCATGCCGCGCAATACGCGACCGACCGGGCGCTGCGGGATGAG
>JAXMIV010000604.1:0-3443 GCA_034377045.1 Prosthecobacter sp.
GATCTCCGGCAAGCTGCTCCTCAATGAATTCGTAAAACGGTTTGTCCTGATTGAAGGCATCAATCACATAGTTCCGGTAACGCCACGCCTGATAGAAGGTGTAGTTACGATCCCCGCCATTCGAGTCCGCGTAGCGTACGAGGTCCAGCCATTGACGCCCCCATTTTTCCCCAAAGGCAGGGCTATTGAGCAGGCGGTTCACCAAGGGCTCCCATTCGAGTTGCGCCGAATCGTCCGCACTCGGCGGCAAGCCGGTCAGATCATAGAACAATCGCCTCACCAAGGCGGCCCGAGGCGCATCTTTCGCGGGCGCCTGATTGGCCGCCTCCAGCCCGGCCAAAACAAAACTGTCAAGGGTGGAGCGCGGCCAATCGGTCCGCTTCACCACTGGAACCGCCGGCCGCTGATGGGGGCGAAACGCCCACGTCTGCCGGGCCGAGGAAAAGTCGATCTCACGCTTGCGCACCGTTTCCACCAGCGACGCATCCCGCGGATCGGGCGCGCCCATGCCGACCCACTTTTCGAAAACCGCGATCTCTTCGTCCTTCAGCTTCGATTTTGGCGGCATTTGCAGGTCTTCATCCAGGTAGCGCAGGCTGTGGATGAATAGGCTCTTTTCGACATTTCCCGGGATCAAAGCCGGACCGGCGTCACCGCCCTTCTGCCATCCCTGCCGCCGATCCAGCAGCAGCCCGCCCTTTTTCTTGCCCGCCTCCTGGGAGTGGCATTCGTAGCAGTGCTTCACCAGCAGAGGGCGGACCTTGTTCTCAAAAAACACCACCCCTTCCTCGGCCGCACCGGCCGAAAGACCAGCGCCTAGAGTGAGCAGTAGAACGGTTCGAAACACCAGCATCAGCTTAAGAGGACTATCGCCGCCCATTTTGGACAACAAAGCTCATCGCCCGGCGAAGCGGCCATCTTTCAAGAAGCCGACCAAGGGGGAGTGACCGCTAGCGAAAGCCGTTATACTTCCACGCATCCCCTTCCCTGACGACATTCGCCACCAGCACCTTGTCCAGCGGCTTCTCCGCCAAAGGCACATGCAGGGCAAGGTGAACCTCATAGTGGTCCTCCTCCACTTTCACCGTCTTGGTGATCTTCACGGTCGTCTGGCTCATCGCTTCCCGCATCACCGCGTCATTCGCCGCATACTGACTGGGGATGGAGATCGCAATGAAGGCCGCCTCCGGCATTCGCGCCAGTTCCTCCAGGTTGCGGACTCCGTAAGGCCGCAACTGCGCCTCCAGCGTTCCCTCGCCTTGGGTCTGCGTCTGCGTTAGCAGCCGCCGCATAAACATCGCTTTGAGCCGATACTGCTCCTCCGGATGCGTCCAAGCCAAAAACAGGTCCGCATTCCCCGAGTTGATCGCCTTCACCGCACTCAACGCCGCCCTCTCCCACGGCTTAAAATCCGGCTCCTGCCCTAGCGCCGCCCCCGTCGCCAGCCACAGTGCGCTCGCCGCCGTCATTCCCCATCGCATCATATTCATTGACCACTAAAACGCCCCTGCCACCGCATTCGTCCATAAATAGATATTACGTATAGCCATAAATTCCACACTTTTCGTTTGGCAAATGCCTGGGGGATGGGACCGTACCTGATGTCTGGCCGCCTAACCGCACTCCTAACCATTCTGATTGCGCCGTTGCTCTTGTACGCGCTTTTTGGCCCAGCGAAGATCCCGCCAGAGGGCCTCCGCCTCCCCCCTGAGATCACCCACGCGGCTTACATGGGCTACAGCCTTTCCCAGGACGAACTCAACGCCCTCACCACCAACTTTGCCGGCCTGAAGCCCGAGCTTCGCGTCATGCGCGAACGCGCCGACGCCCACATCCTCTGTTATATCCCGGGTCAATCCCAACCCAAAGCCTTCGCCGTCTTTCTCTACGAAGGTCTCATCTTTGAAGGCTACGACGCCGACTCGTGGCTGGTCCAAGGCAAGGGCGGCCGCGCCATCGTTCACAAGATGAACGTCGAAACCGAGATCCTCCTCACCCGCTACGCTGAGCAAGCCGCAGAACAAACCGAACGTCGCCGCCACGGCGGCAGGATCTGAACGGCGCAGTTCTCCCAACCGCCACCGCGTCTATTGGCCGGATCAGTCCGATCGGTCTGATCCGTCGGATCCTTTCGCTTCCCCCTAATTCCTCCGCGCCAGCTTCGACAGCAGCCGCAGGATCTCCACGTACAGCCAGACCAGCGTCACCAGCAGGCCAAACGCCGCATACCACTCCATGTATTTCGGCGCGCCGTTCGCGCAGCCGTTTTCGATGAAGTCAAAGTCCAGTACCAGATTCAGCGCCGCGATCACCACCACAAACGCACTGAAGCCGATGCCGATCATGCCGCTCTGATGAATGTAGGGGATCTGAATGCCGAAGAGCCCCAGCGCGATTGTCAGCAGATACACCAGCGCGATACCGCCCGTGGCCGCGACAATGCCCAGCTTGAAATTCTCGGTGGCCTTAATCAGACCCATGGAATAAGCCGCCAGCAGCGCCAGCAAAGTCCCGCCCGTGAGCAGCAACGCCTGCAGCACGATCCCGTGAAACTGCCGCTCATACATCGCTGACAGCGCCCCCAAAAACAAACCCTCCGCCAACGCATACAAGCTGCCCGTCACCGGCGACCACGCCGGTTTAAACATGGTAATCAGCGCCAGAACGAACCCGCCAATCGCGCCTCCGATGATCCACGGCATCGCGCCCGCCGGATTCGCCAGGCCCAGCTTCCAGGTATACAGCCCCGTGAACATAGTCATCAGCAGCAAAAGCCCCGTCTTGTTCACCGTGCCCTGCAACGTCATCCGTTTCTCACCCGTCCGGCTGACGTTGGCAAAGGTGGAGTCGTTAAGCAGAGGATTCGCCGTGCGCATAGGTGTGAGGATACAGGGGCATGGGCGGAGTAGCCAAGGGAATCCTTGACGTTCTTTTCACGATCATTTCATGCTCGTTTCATCAAGGTTTCACCCACCTTTTGAGCTTGGGGACTGATGAGATTCTCAAACTTCCTCCTGATGGGAGCTCTGTTCGGTCACCTGACCGCGCTGGCTCAAACCAAATCCCCCATCACCTCCGCCTCACTTGATGAGAGTGAGGTACGCATCACCTACGGTGAACTGAAACGGCTGGTCGCGGCCACTCTGCCGCTGCCCGTGCCACAGCCGACGAAGCCCGCGCCTGCCGTGCCGGCGGCGTTGCTGTCCTCCGTGTATCGTCTGGACGCGGGCAAGGGCACCCTCGTCGCGGAGATGCTGGCCGAAAATTTCGACGGCGGCTGGCACGCCATCCCTTTGGCCGGAGCCGGTGCTGGCGCCATGAACGTGCAGCCACCCGACGCACGGCTCGTGGTCAATGAAGATCACCTTTGCCTCATCGTCGACAAAGCGGGTGCGCTCAGTGTGAAACTTGCCTTTCCATTGGCGCTGGAGGGACAAGGAACC
>JAXMIV010000605.1:0-3253 GCA_034377045.1 Prosthecobacter sp.
GGTGCCGGAACCTATTACAAATACAGCATGAAATGCTCTAACGCCAAGAAGTTCTTTTGCCTTTTTTAAGAGGGTCGAGCCGGCCGACTGCGACTGGGATCGATAATTCGCTGATCGACTGCAATCAACGTGCAGCCGGAATTGGCTTTTTCGCAGTTTTTGTGCCAAAGACGCCACGCATATGAGTCCATTACGCATTTTCGCGGCGGCTTTTGTTCTAATGCTGGCCCTGGCCGTGATCGCCGTTTGGGCGGGAGGGGGGTGGCTGTCGGACGCCGCCGGCGATCCTGATGAGCCCGCTCATGCGGTGACCAGCCTGCTGGTGCGGGACTTTTTGGCAGGGGAGGATTGGGCGCACCCCGCAGCATTCGGGAAAGAGTACTACAAGAACTTTCCAAAGATCGCGATGGGTCATTACCCGCCAGTTTACTACTTGGTTGCTGGCCTTGTGCTCCTGCTATGGCCTAAGATTGGCGCACTTTTGGTCCTCCAAGCTGCCCTCTTGGCGGCTCTTGGTACCCTCGTTTTTGTGGCCGCCAGGAGGATAGCGGGACCCTTCCAGCGCTCTGCGCGGCCGTGATGAGCACCCTGCTGCCGTTGATGTGGCGCTTGAGCCTCCATATCATGGCCGACTTGCTGTTGGTTTGCTTTTGCTTGCTGGCGATCCTCGCCTGGGCGCATTTCTGTGAACTTCCCACCAAACGGCGCGCACTGGCGTTTGGCATCTTGGCGGCCCTCGCCATTTTGACCAAAGGCTCTGGACTGATGTTGGCAGTGGTACCCCCACTGGTCGTGGTGCTGCGGAGGGATTGGCAGATGCTGCGCTCATGGTCGTGGTGGTGCGCTCCGCTGCCTGTGCTGTTGTTGGCAGCGCCCTGGATGGCGCTTACAGCAGGCATCACCAAGGAGGGCATGACCGGCCAGACAACGCTGGAATTCTTGGGCAAGGCCGTGCCCTATTATGGTGCGAAGCTACCGCTGCACCTGGGCTATCTCTGGCTGGCGTTGGCCATTTGGGGCGCGCTCGCTTGGTTGCGGCGGACTTGGCAGGGTTCTCTGGGTGGACTCGAGGCCGCTCTCGTCGCCAGCCTCGTGGGCGGTGCGGCGGTGATTTTGCTGGTCCCTGCGGGCCTGAGTGAACGCTATCTTGCCCCGATGGTTCCCACCCTGGCCATTCTGGCGGTCGTTGGGGCCAAAGACATGAGTCAATTTTTCCCGCGCTCCTGGCGCGGCTGGCTGGTGCCGGTGTTGACTGCGTCAGCCTTTGCTCTCGTGGCCTATGTTCCCAGAAAAGAGGTCACCGGTTTTGCCGCTGCCGTCGCTTACGTTCAATCCGTGTCCGTGGCCGCCCCAGTGCCAAAGGATTGCTGGATGGTCAGTTCTGATCCGCGGGGAGAGGGTGGCGTCATCGTTGAGGCGGTGTTTCGTCTGAAGCAGCGATCACCTTCACCTCTGCGCATCTACCGGGCAGGCAAGGAACTGAGCAAGAGCGCCTGGATGGGCCGGGATTACACGGCAGCCTTTGCCACAGAAGCTGAGGTGCTGGCGCACCTCGACAAACTTGGGGTAAGGTGGGTCTTCGTGGATCAATCGGTTCCGAAGCCCCTGCGGGTAGCCCACGAGAAGCTTCTCGAAGACGCATTGGGCCATTCACCGGATCGTTGGACGCTGGCGCGCAAGCAGACGGTGACCCGGCAGCCCGGTGTTACAGGTGAGTTGCTAGTATACCGCTCGGTGGCGCGAATTCCGCAGCCTTAGTCTTTCTGGCCCTGCCACCGACTTCATCCGCTTCCAACTCGCCGTCGCGCAGGCGGATGATGCGGCTGCAGCGCTCCACCATGCGCTCGTCGTGGGTCACGAACACGAGCGTTCTGCCTTGGGCGTTCAGATCATCAAATAAACCCAGGATCTCCTGGCCGGACTTGGAATCGAGATTGCCGGTCGCTTCATCCGCGAGGATCACGAGCGGGCTGTTGGACAGCGCCCGGGCGATGGCGACACGTTGTTGCTGGCCGCCGGAGAGCTCCGAGGGTTTGTGATGGAGGCGGTGACCGAGACCCACCTGGTTGGCCAGCCGCTCCGCGTTTTCGCGCATTCGGGCATCATCGGCGCCCCCATAGTACATCGGCACCGCGATGTTCTCCATGACAGTAAGCTGCTGGATCAGGTTGTAGGACTGAAAAATGAAACCGAGGTTCCGGTTGCGAGCCGCCGAGAGATCATCGTCGCCAAGAGTGGCGACATTCTGGCCGCCCAGATAATAGTCCCCCGTGGTAGGCTGGTCCAGGCAGCCTAACAAATTAAGCAATGTCGACTTGCCGCAACCTGACGGACCCATGATGCAGACATACTCGCCGGCGTAGATTTCGAGGGAGACACCCTGCAAAACCTGGCTGGTAATATCGCCCATTTGGTAGGACTTGTGGATGTCCACAAGCTTGATGATCGGAGCGGGTTTGCTCTCAGGCATGACGGGCAGGCGCTGAATAAATGATGCGGCTTTAGCTCGCGGCTGCGATGCTCTTGGCCTTGCCTTTTCCCTGAGGTTTGGCCGGGTCCGCGGGCCGATCCGAGCCGGGAGCGGCGTTCCTGGCTTCTTCGGTGGCAGCCCTCTTGGGCAGGGACAGGGCCACCGGTTCTCCTTGCTGCAGGCCGACGCGGACTTCAATGAACTCGTCATTGAACAGCCCCGTGGTGATTTCCCGCCGCTCCATCTTGCTGCCGCTGCTGACGTAGCAGAAGTGGTGATCGTTTTCGACCTCAATGGACTGGACGGGCACGTAAAGGACATCCGCGAGCTGATCCACGATGATTTCCACCTTGGCGTTCATGCCCGGCTTCAGCCAGGCATGCGTGCCCATAATGTGAACCGTGCAGGGATACACCTTGAGGTTAGGCGTGAAGCGGCTGCTTGCGGAGTCAGGCAGCACAGCGAGTTCCGCGACGCGTCCTTCCAGCGTTTTTCCGGGCTCCGCGTCGACGCTAATCAGCACCGATTGGCCGATGCGGACCTTCTTCACCTGAGATTCGTGCACATTCACCTGTACCCCCATCTGCGACATGTCCGGAATGGTCAGAAGGGTCTGACGGAAACGGACGCTGGATCCTTCCACAATGGCCTCATTGTAACGCTGTGACGAACTCGCATTCAGGTCGCCATACGCCACCAGGCCGATCTGAGTCGCGCGGATCATGCAGGCCTTCAATTGTCTCTCCAGGTCTTCACGCCTGGTCAATTCCATGTCATAGCGGC
>JAXMIV010000606.1:0-6469 GCA_034377045.1 Prosthecobacter sp.
AGATAGGCAACACTCTGGTGTTCACCGCCGCCAGTACTTTCAAGGGCATGGCGTTCACCTATGTGGCCAAGGACGCCTTTGGCGACAGCGCCATGGGGACCGTCGACTTGTTGTTAGGCACGTGCGAGATTGACCCTGGCACGGTCTCCCTCCCACCCGTTGGCACCAGCTACAACCTCGATGTCACCGCCACCGGCGCGTGGTCCGCGGTGGAGACTTTGCCCTGGGTCATCGTTGGCACGACCCCCGGCAGCATTCATGGGAATGGCAACGGCTTTGTCGGCGTCCTGATTCAAACCAACACCTCCGTGAGTCCCCGCACAGGCACGGTGAACATTGGCGGCCAGACGCACACCATCAACCAGGCGGGTGTGTCACAGCCGACTTTGTCCATGCCCGCGCTTCCCATCCCCGAAGGGATCGTCAGTGGCAACTACTCCCTCGAGATACCCACCACCAACTTTCCGGTCACCTACACGGTCACCAATATGCCGCCCGGCCTAACCATGGATAGAGAATTCGGTTTTCTGGGTGGCAAGCCGACCAAGGCCGGCGCTTACGCCGTCAAGATCAAGGCTGCCAACGCCGCTGGCACGGCGGCAACCATCCTTAGCTTCACGATTGTCATTCAGGCGCTTCCGCCAGGACTGGCTGGCAGTTATCACGGCTTTGTCGAACGGGATCTGGAGCTGAATGACAATCTCGGTTCGCGCCTGGAGATGACGATCACAGGCACAGGCATGGTGACGGGCAAAGTGATCTCTGGCGTTACGGCGCTGTCGTTCAGCGGCCCGCTCGATACCAAACTCGGTGAAACCACGGCCGAGTTCTTGCTGCCCATTCTGCGCAAGAACGACTCCTTCCTGGCTCTGGATGTTGCGCTGGATGGCGTCAACCTCGTCACGGGAGACCTGCTGCGGCCTGGAGAAACCTCTGCTCCCGTCAACGCCTGGCGCAACATCTGGAGTTCCGCGAACAAGGTCTCCGCCTACTATCGCAAACCGCACACTTTTGTGCTGGAGCAAAATGACCCGGATGCGTCCCTGCCGCAAGGGTATGGATACGGCTCCTGGCCTACGGTTGCGGAAACCACCGGCGTGCTCACGATCACCGGCCGACTGGCGGACGGCAATGCCTTCACCACCGGCACCTTCATGGGACCGCGGGGACAGATCCTGGTCTACCAACCGCTGTATGGGAACAAAGGCTCCTTTGCCGGTGTGCTGGACTTCGCCGCCCATAATGAGACTGTCGCTGACAACAGCATCGTGGGCGTTCCGACCTGGTACAAACCCGCTCCTGCGATTGGATCGAAAGACACGAACTACAAGGACGGCTTCGGTCCCATCGACCTTCAGGCCGCAGGCAGCGCTTATCCCATCCCACCGCCTGGAGATGTAGTCATGGGCCTGCCGGACAATACCTCCGACAATGCCCGGCTTTCATTCGCCAGCGGCGGCCTCACTGCCGACTTCGATTTGACGCTGAAGCTCTACAATCCCACCGCAACCGGCCTCACCAACAAAGCTGATGTCCCGCCTCATTTTAACATGGTGAAGCTGCCCCTGCTGACCGCAACGACAGGCGCCTTCAGCGGTGACTTCACCCTCTCCGGCGCGACGCCCACGCTCAATCGCAAAGTGCTCTACCAAGGCCAGATCGTCCGCCTCCCCACGGGCGCGATGAGTGGCTACGGCTACTTCCTTCTGCCCGAGTCCACCGCCGCCACGGCCAAGAAGAACTCAGGAAGTGTGTTGCTGGAAGACGCCACGCCATAGGGGCGGGTGTCGCTTGGGAAGATTCGCCATCCCCGGTTACCGCCGCGCAACTTTTGGCGTTCAGTGTGGTTACAATCGGCAGCCACCCAACTGGAAACCATGAAGGTCCTTACCCTCGCTTTTTTGCTCCCCACCGCCTTGACCGCCGCCGATCCGGTGGCAGCGGGCCTTTCCGCGGAGCAGCTTAACTTTTTCGAGAAGAACATCCGCCCCGTGTTGGTGGAGCAGTGCTACAAGTGCCATTCGGCGGAGTCGGAGAAGGTTAAGGGCGGCCTGACCCTCGACACGAAGCAGGGACTGCTGCTCGGCGGCGAATCGGGCCATCCGGGCGTGACCCCAGGAAAGCCCGCGGAAAGCACCCTCTATGAGGCCCTGACCTGGCAGAACGACGACATGCAAATGCCGCCGAAGAAGAAGCTGCCGGACGATGTCGTGGCCAATTTCAAAAAATGGATCGAGATGGGCGCCCCCGATCCGCGCGAGCAGCCGAAGGCGGTGATTGCCAGCGCCGGCAAGCGCGTCATCGACATGGACGAAGGCCGCAAGCACTGGTCTTTTCAAAAGCCGGCGAAGACCGAGCCACCCACAGTGAAAACCGCCGGCTGGGCGAAGACGGACATCGATCGCTTTCTGCTCGCCGGCATGGAAAGCCACGGTTTGCAGCCTACGCGCGACGCCGACCGACCCACACTGATCCGCCGCATCGCCTTTGATCTTACCGGACTGCCACCCACTCCAGATGAAGTGAAAGCCTTCGTCGCCGACCAGTCGCCGGACGCCGTCAAGCGCGTGATCGACATGTATCTGGATTCGGAACGATTTGGCGAACGCTGGGCCCGTCATTGGCTGGATGTCGCGCGTTACGGGGAGTCCAGCGGCAAAGAAGTGAATGTGCTCTATCCGGATGCATGGCGCTACCGCGACTATGTGATCGAGTCCTTCAAGAAGGACAAGCCGTTTGATCAATTCCTGAAAGAGCAAATCGCGGGTGATCTGTTGCCATTCAAAGACAAGCGTGACCAGGCGGAGAAGATCATCGCCACCGGCTTCCTCGCCATTGGGTCCAAGGGGCATAACAACCGTGACCGGCGCCAGTTCAACATGGACCTAGTGGACGAACAGATTGATGCGATGTCGCAATCCATGTTAGGCCTAACCTTGGCCTGCGCGCGCTGCCACGATCACAAGTTCGATCCCGTCACCCAGAAGGACTACTACGCGCTGGCGGGCATCTTCCTGAGCAGCGAGACGCTGTATGGCACCTACCAGCAGCTTCAGAACAACAACCCTTCCACCCTGATCGAACTGGACCGCAATTCCGAGCAGATCTCCGCGCTGGCGAAGATCTCCTCCTCGGAGGTTGCTGAGATCAAGCGGCGGATGGAGGCGGCGGAAAAGACCGCCAACGAGGCGCAGCAGACGGTCATGGCGCAGCGCCGCGAGATTCGCGAAAACAATGGCGCGGCCAACTTTCTGCGGGTCCGCGCCGCGCGCGATACCATGGAAGCGGTGCGCGCGGACGCCGAACAGTTTTACGACGACGGTACACCGCGCACCCTGGCCATGGGCGTTCTGGATCGACCCCGCCCCATCGATACTCCCCTGCTGGTACGAGGCGATATCAAACAGGCCGCTGAGATCGTGCCGCGCGGCTTGGTGGAGGTGCTCTGCGCCAAGGGAGAACCGCTCAACATCGGCGAAGGCAGTGGCCGGCTCGATCTCGCTTATTTCATCGCCTCCAAGGACAATCCCCTTACGGCCCGGGTCATGGCCAACCGCGTCTGGTTGAAGCTGATGGGCCAGGGCATTGTGGCCACGCCCGATAACTTCGGCGTCATGGGCCAGAAGCCCACGCATCCTGAACTGTTGGATTATCTGGCCCTGACGTTCATGGACAATGGCTGGTCGGTTAAAAAACTGATACGCGAAATCATGCTCAGCCGCGCGTATCAGATGGGCTCCGGTTATGATGCCAAGAATAACGCCGTGGATCCGGACAATAAGCTTCACTGGCGCATGAACCAGCGCCGGCTGGATGCCGAGGCGATCCGCGATTCCATGCTGGCCATGGGCGGCATCTTGAATCTGTATCCCATCGACGGTTCACCCGTGGCCCGCGCTGGCGAAGGCCGCCGTGGCCTGCTCGACCTCGCCTACGAGGTCACCAGCAAGCCCTACCTCTACCGTTCCATTTATCTGCCGATCATTCGCGATCAGATTCCCGACATTCTTTCCGTCTTCGATTTTCCGGATGCGAGTCTGGTGAATGGCGACCGTGACACGACCAACGTCCCCTCGCAGGGGCTGTTCATGATGAACAACGCCCAGGCGCAAGGAGCCGCGGATGCTTTCGCGGCGCGCGTGGCCAAGTTCCAGGGCACCCCCATGGAAAGGCTGACTTATGCCTATCAACTCGCCTTCAGCCGCTCGCCCACGGAATCCGAACTGGCCGCCATTCGCAATTTCTGGCAGCGCTTTCCCGAGCAAGTGGCCGGCGGCAAAAACACCAAGGAAGCCAAGGACAAGGCCCAGATCGCCGCTCTTTCCGCCTTTTGCCAAAGCCTCCTGGCCAGCGCCGAATTCCGCTATCTGAACTGACCACTTCTCTTATGAACACGCAAAACTTCAATCGCCGGGAGTTTCTCAAGACCTCGAGCAACGGTTTCGGTTACCTGGCCTTCGCCGCGCTGGCCCAACAACAGGCGTTGCGCGCAAGCCCCGAACCTGCCGGGCCTCTGGCGCCGAAGAATCCACAAATCACGCAGCGAGCCAAGCACGTTATTTTTCTCTGCATGCAGGGTGGTCCCTCCCATGTGGATATGTTGGACTATAAGCCGAAGCTGATGACCGACTCGGGCAAGCAGGCTCCGTCGGCAGCGGGCCGTAATGGCCAAGCGAAGCTTATGCCTTCGCAGTGGAAATTCAATCGCCATGGCCAAAGCGGCCTATGGATTTCCGAACTGCTGCCGGAGACGGCGAAGCATGCGGATGAAATGTGCCTCCTCAATTCGATGTCCACGGACGTGCCGGCCCATCCGCAGGCCTTCACGCAATTGCACACGGGCACGACACAGTTTGTTCGGCCATCTCTCGGCGCCTGGTCTTTGTACGGCCTGGGAACCACGAATCAAAACCTGCCGGGATTCATCACCATCAATCCCCCGGCCAATGCCACCCGCACCTACGGCAGCGCCTTCCTGCCGGCCATTTATCAAGGGACCAAGCTTGGCGGCCCGACCCTGCCGGGCCTTGGCGGCGGCGGCCGTGGACGCGGCGGCATGGGCAATGCGACGATCGCCAACGTGAAAAACGAGCGCTACTCTCCGGAGGCCCAACGCACCCAGCTTGACCTGGTGCAGGCCTTGAATAAATCGCGGCTGCAAATGGACGGCGGCGTCAGCGCGGAAGTCGAAGGCGTCATCGAATCCTACGAGCTCGCCTTTCGCATGCAGGCGGAAGTGCCGAAGGTCATGGACCTGAGCAAGGAAACCGCGGCGACCAAGGCCCTCTACGGCATCGATGAAACCGACACGGACTCCTTTGGCCGGCAATGCCTGATGGCGCGCAAATTTGTCGAAGCCGGCGTGCGCTTCATCGAGATCACGCAAGGCAATTGGGACCAGCACTTCAACCTGAAAACCGCCCTGGAAAGGAATTGCGCAAGCATCGACAAACCCATCGCCGGACTGCTCACGGATCTCCGCCAGCGCGGCCTGCTCAAGGACACCCTGATCATCTGGGGCGGCGAATTCGGCCGCACCCCTCACAGCCAGGGCGATGACGGCCGCGACCATAACAACAAGGGCTTCACCATGTGGATGGCCGGCGGCGGCGTCAAAGGCGGCATGACCTACGGCAAGACCGATGAATACGGCTATGAAGCCGTGGAGAACAAGATGCACATCCACGACTGGCATGCGACCGTTCTGGCCCTGCTCGGCCTCGATCACGAAAAGCTCACCTACCGCTACGCAGGCCGCGATTTCCGTCTGACGGATGTTTACGGCACCGTCGTGAAGGAAATCATGGCGTAGCGTCCGCTTGTCAGAGCCGCCGCCCCCATGTAAACGGGGAACATGGACCTGCGGCATCTGCGTTACTTTCAGGCGGTCGCGGAGGAGTTGAGCTTCTCCCGCGCGGCGAAGCGTCTGCACATCGCCCAGCCGGCCCTGTCCCGCGCCGTGCAGGAACTGGAGCGCGACGTCGGCACCCGCTTGATCGAACGCAACCGCCGTACGGTGGCGCTGACTCCCGCAGGCACCGTGCTTCTTCATGAAACCGCGTTGGTTCTGGAACGGCTGGAGGAATCTCTGCGCCGGGTACGGCGGACGGCGGCGGGTGAAGAGGGCGAATTGCGTCTCGGTTACATCGGACCGCCCACCCAGCGGTTCCTCGGCGGCCTTCTGCACGATTACCGGCAGCGTTATCCGAAAGTGTCCGTGCATCTTGAAGAGCGCACGCCTGAGCGTGTCTGGGAAATGGTCGCCAAAGGCCGGCTCTCCGTCGCCCTCACCCGCCCCGTTCCCGGCCACGGCGAACACACGCTGAGCACGGTGCTCTTGCGCAAGGAGCCGCTCGTCATCGTCGTGCCCGCCAGTCATCGCCTGGCGGGCAAGGCAACCGTTTCCTGGAAGGCGCTCGCCACCGAACCGCTCATCGTTCTCGCCCGCCGCGAGGGTGTGGGGCTGCAC
>JAXMIV010000607.1:0-4883 GCA_034377045.1 Prosthecobacter sp.
CTGGAGGAGAAAGCCGCCTTTGCCATCGGCAAGGGCGCTGAGGGCGGCATGCGTGATGCTCAGTCCATGCTCGACCAGCTCGTGGCCTTCTGCGGCAATACGATCCACGAAAGCGATGTTTTGGACATCTTTGGATTCACCAGCGTGCAGACGGTGACGAAGCTGTCCCAGAACATCCTCGACAGCGATACCGTCGGGGCGTTACGCGTGGTGCATGAACAAAGCGAAGCCGGCAAGGACCTGGGCCGCCTGCTGAGCGACCTGATCCAGCACGTCCGCACCCTGCTCGTTTGCCAGGCCGATCCTGAAGCGGCCGCGGAAGATCTGGAACCCGACATCGCGGAACAGGTGCAATCGCAAAGCCAGATGGCCAGCACGGAGCAACTGCTGCGCATCGTCGATGGCCTGGCCGATGTAGATGCGCGCATGCGCTGGGCGACGAACAAGCGGCTGCACTTTGAACTGGGTGTCATCCAGGCGGTGCAGCACTTGAACGAAGTCAGCCTCAGCGACGTGATCGA
This sequence comes from Prosthecobacter sp., assembly GCA_034377045.1. GTDB lineage: Bacteria > Verrucomicrobiota > Verrucomicrobiia > Verrucomicrobiales > Verrucomicrobiaceae > Prosthecobacter. The sequence goes on from JAXMIV010000607.1 coordinate 522, forward strand.
AGCGCTGGATGGCGGCGCGGCGCCCCCGCCGCTGAATCGTCCGCCTGTCCGGTCCGCCCCGCTTCAGGAGGCAAGGCGCGCAGCGAGTCCCCCGCCCCCAGCGGCGTCCCCTGCCCCGGCCATCACCGCGAGCCCACGCGTCGCAGCCCCCCAGCCAGCGCCCGTCTTGCAGGAAGAGCCCCCCGCACCGGCACCAGCTCCCATTCGCGCCGCAGCACCGGCGCCAGTACCGGCGCCAGCGCCTGCACCTTCGGTGGCGATTTCGGATTCACCCGAGCAGATTTGGCAGCAGATCTTGGAGACGATTCGGGAGCGCCGGCCGTTGGCCGCCAACTGGGCCGTTCATGCCACGGCCCTCTCCTTCCACCGTGGTGTGCTGAAGCTCGGCTTCCCCACCACCGAGAGCCAGGCTAGAGACAGCCTCATTCGGGACAATCAGCGGACCTTCCTCGAAACCCTGGCGTCGGATTTGTTGGGCACGGCCGTGAAGTTTGAAATGGTGCTCGATCCTTCGTTGAAGCCACCACCCGCCACGGAGATGGAGTTTGGCTTCGATGCACCGGCTGCACCAACACCCGCGCCGAAACCTGAGCCCAAGCCTGCCGCTGCCCCCGAAAAAAAGGCAGAAACGTCCAAGCCCGATGCCTCCGGCAAGGTAGCTCCGGAAGACTTTCTCAATGACCCCCTGATCAAGAGTGCCGTCGAACAATTCAAGCTGAAGATCGCAGGCCTCTCCTAACCCCTCTCATCACTCACTCCTTCCCTCCATGGATATTCAAAAAATGCTCAAGCAAGTGCAGCAGATGCAGGGTCAGATGCAGAAGACCCAGGCCGAACTCGCGACCAAGACCTTTGAAGCCAGCGTCGCCGCCGGCCGTGTCACCGTCACCATCAACGGCCAGGGCGATATCCAGGGCATCAAGATCGCCAAGGAAGTCGTCGACCCCGAAGACATCGACATGCTCCAAGACCTCATCCTTGCCGCCATTCAGCAGGCGCAGAAGCAAGTCAAAGACACCCAGGCCGCGGAGATGGGCAAACTGACAGGGGGCATGGGCCTGCCGCCGGGCATGGGATTTTAGCAGCATTCACCTGGCAGGCTCCAAAACGAATCTCCTCCTCTGTAATGTCTGACGACACCGAAGAAATTTACAGGCTGATCGACAGTTGGACGGTAGCAGCCCGCAAGGGAGATCTTGCAACCATCCTTGACCTCATGTCCGAGGAGGTGGTTTTCCTACAGCCCGGTCAAAAGGCCATGTGCGGGCGCGAAGCCTTCGCCAAAAACTTCCAGGCTAGCATCGAACGATTTCGCATTGACACAAAGAGCGACATTAAGGACATCGAAGTCAGCGGCACGCTCGCCTATTGCTGGAATCATCTGTCTGTATCCATGACGCCCCACAACGGCGAACCGCGCATCAGCCGCGCCGGCAACGTCTTGAGCGTCCTGCGCAAGGAAGCCGATGGCCGCTGGCGCATCTTTCGCGATGCGAACCTTTTGGCGTGATCTACGCGCACTCCTTCGCCGCTCGCTGCCGGATCTCTTCGTCGCTCAGTTCTTCAGTCTGCGTGGCGATGTACCAATGGTTGCCAAAGGCATCTTTGACGCCGCCGCTGCGTTCACCATAGAACATGTCCTTGGGTTCATGGAGGGATGTGCCGCCGGCGCGGATCGCACGTGCATACGTGGCATCAGTATCCGGCACGTAGACATGCAGGGCGGCGGTCATGGGCGCCCATTCACCGTGCCCATTCGCGAGTTCAACCATGGAGTCCCCGATGCGAAAGGCGGCATGTTGGATCTTGCCCGCCGGATTTTTCATGAGAATGACCTCTTGAACATCAAAAACGTCCCGGAGAAACTGCACCAGGCGCTCGGCGTCAGAAACAATGAGGTAGGGCGTGACCGTGTGGAAGCCTTTGGGGATGTAAGACGTCTTCATCGCATCATTGAAATCGATGTCAAAGGCTCTGGCGAGCGCAATCACAGCACCTTCCCTCCGGTTTGGAGAGAAAGTGCCCAGGGAGGGATTCGAACCCACGACCAATTGGTTAAGAGCCAACTGCTCTACCACTGAGCTACCTAGGCATGTACTGACATCTAACTTTTTCCCATCTCGTGTGGTGCGCGGGGTGGGGATCGAACCCACGGCCAATTGGTTAAAAGCCAACTGCTCTACCGCTGAGCTACCCGCACGGGAGGGGCGGATTAGCTATAGATTTTTGGGCACTACGCAAGCCGTAATATGCGCCAGAGCGGACTTTTTCAACCAGAAGCGCCAATCCACTGGCGGGACGCGCCACATGAAAGGCATGCCAGCCCTGGGCCGCTGCGCCTTCGACATCGCAGTGCAGATCATCGCCGACATGCAGACTCGCCTCAGGAATGGCGTCGTGGAGGCGCAGCGCGGCGCCAAACATGCGCCCGTGAGGCTTGGCCGCGCCGACTTCACTCGACAGAATGATGTGCGCAAAGAAGCCGTCCAACTCGTGCCCGCGCAGGATGGTCCGCAGACGGCGGTCGAAGTTGGAAAGCACGCACAGGGTGTGGTCTTGTTGCAGCTCCGCCAACGCCGGCCGCACGTCATCAAAAACCGTCCAGGCCTCCGCGTTTGCATAGTGCGCATAGAGCTCGTCAAACAGCGCGTCAAGGAGGCCTGCCGGCAAGGGCACGCCCAGAGCCTCCGCAAAGACCGCATGCACCAGTTCCCGCCACCATAAACGGTCATCGTCGGGCGATCCTTCTCCCTCGGGCCAAAGGGGCGGCGGCAACCGTGACCATACGGAGTGGAAGGCAGATTTGAGGTCTGCTTCTCTGATCTCGACGCCGTGTACCCGCGCCATCCGGGCATAGGTGACCGCAACCTGTTCGCGCACTTGAATCAGCGTTCCGGCGGCGTCGAAAGAGATCAGCGAGTTTGACATACGGAAATGAAAAAGGCGGCTTCTGAATCAGAAGCCGCCTCTGCAAATTTTGAAGTGTGATTACTTCGAGAAGGTCACGACATTCTTGCCGCTGGTCTCGTCCGAGATGGCCACGGGCGGTGGCATCTGCGGCAGGCGACCTCTCCAGCCGGCGCCCGGCATTCCGGCCACGGGCCACAGGTCATTGGCGCTGCCGACCATGTAAGGCTTGGTGTCGATAAAGACGCCCCGGAGCAGGCCGTTGAAAATGCCGTTCCAGGCGCTGTCCACCACATTGCCGTAAGTCATCATGGTGCTGCCGATCAGGGTGCCACCCATATACAGGGTGCGTCCGGTGGCATCCATCACGATGTTTGGGTAGGTCTCGATCTGTTCCGCGGCCACGTCGACACCGCCGTCACCGATATCGAAAAGAGTGTCTGAGTGCTTCTGCACTTCACTGGAGAAGATCCGGCTGCCACGCCGGCCGGTCTTGTAAACGGACCCTGAATACTTGCGAACCTGCTTCCGAGTGACGTCGCCGCCCAAGTCGCCAATAATGTCTTCGCTCACATCCAGGGTGGAAGTCCCCGACTGATCGATGATCTTGTGGGGATACTTCAGGCCTCTGCCCACACTCGCTTCCCCTAATTCGGCCGTGTCATAACTAGGGCGCGTGTTTTCCACCGGCTTATTGACGCAACTGGCGAAGAAAGGGAAAACAGCAAGAACGAGATATTTATTCATATTCCAGGGGGAGATTGTCCGATTGCGCCAAGGATGTCAAAACCAAATTGGGAAATGTCGGCCGCGCCGCCGCGCCCCTTAGGTTTACGCGGCGATCAGGCCGGCACGCATGACTTCCAGGGGCGCGGACCCGCCAAACCAGTGCTCAAAAGAAATCGCCCCCTGATGCAGCAGCAGACCCATGCCATCCACATGTTTGGCCCCCGCTTGGCGGGCGGCTTGAATCAGGGCCGTCTCACCACCCGCCCGATACACCATGTCGAAAATCATTTGGCCGGCCCTCAGGCTGTTGGGTGGAATGAGCGCTGGGTCCACATCTTTCATGCCGAGCGAGGTGGCATTGACGATCAGATCGACCTCAGCCACCGATGCAGCGGTGCAAAGGTACGGACTGCCCGTCTCAGGCTGGGCTGTGCGGACCTCCAATCGTGGGTTCAGCTTCAGAATCTCGTCCTTGATCTGAATCGCCTTTTCGGGCGTGCGATTCGTCAGCACCAGACGCCGCGCGCCCGCCAGGGCGCATTGCACGGCCACGGCCCGGCCCGCGCCGCCGCCCGCACCCAAAATGAGAATGCTTAGATCGCGCACATCCACCCCAAAGGCTTCTTTGGCACTGCGCAAAAAACCCGGTCCATCGGTGTTGTAACCAAACAACCTGCCGTCGCGAATCGCCAGGGTGTTCACCGCGCCGAGTTGTCGTGCGAGGGG
>JAXMIV010000608.1:0-9408 GCA_034377045.1 Prosthecobacter sp.
CGAAAGACGGTAAAGAGGCCTATCTTGCATATGACAATGGCGCGGTGGAGGTCTGGGCGCTGCCCGGGGCCAAACGCCGGGCGTTGGAGCCGGTCCTGCCACGTTCGGTTCTCTGTTTGGCCATGTCCGGGGACGGCCATACGCTGGCGGCTTGTGCGGAAGACGGCACCCTTCAGGTTTGGGATCTGCGGCAGCCCGGGCGGCGGCCTTTGGTATTCAAGCAGCATGGCGCGGGCCTGGAGAAGCCGGCGGTGGCGTTGGATTACCTCGGCACCCTGCTGGCCAGTTCCGCGCCTGTGGAAGGCGGCGGCAAAGCGCAGGTGGCAACGGTCTGGGAGCTGGCGACTGGCACTCCCGTCGCCGCCCCCATCGAAGTGGATGAGAGCATCTCCATCCTCGCCCTGCATCGGGAAAAGGAGTTGATCGCCATTGGCATGCACAGCGGCACGGTCCACGTGGGCAACTACCGCACGGAGCAGGAAGTCCTGCCGGCGCTGACGCACCCTTCCACCGTTACCAGCCTCACGATCAATGCCGATGCCACCACCCTCACCGTCGGTGACGGCCACGGCTACCTCTACGCTTGGGATCTCAGCAACGGCCAGCCGCGGGTTCCTGCCCAGCATCACGATGGCGAAATCGTCGTCGCGCAGCAATCGTTGGAACAGGATTTGATCGCCAGCGTGTCTCGGCACGGGGAGTTGCAGGTCTGGAATACGGTGACCGGGATGCGCGTACAGCAACGCCTGCAGCACAGCGTCGCGGATGTCAGCATCACGCCGGATTGCTCCATGCTGGCCCTTGCTCCCCGCCACGAACCCCATGTCCAGATTTGGAGCATTCACGATCGGATGGCCACACGCCGCTTCGTCGCCGGGCCGAAGGCAACCCTCGCCGCCGTGCCGGAATTTCCCGTCAACACGCCGGCGGATCTGCACAACGCCCAAGTCCTTGGCTGGAACCCTGTCGCCGGCCAGGCCGCCACGGCGGACGATCAGGGGGACGTCCGTATCTTTGACTTCCGTACTGGGGCGGACGTGGGCATGCCCCTGCATCATCCGCCGGCCGTTGGCGCGATTGCTTTGTCACAGGACGGCCGTCTCGCCGTGACTTCAGGCCGGGACCAGGAAGTGCGGCTTTGGGACATTGAAACTGGCAGGAGCACCGGCATTTCCCTGAGGCATCATTCGTTCGTCGGAGCCCTGGCCCTCAGCGCCGACGCCAAACGCCTGGTGACCGTTACCGATGAGGGTGAAATCCGCGTCTGGGAAACGGCCACCGGCAACTGCCTCACTCCAGGCATCCGCGAAGGTGGCGCCGTCACTCACGTCAGCGTGGCGCCAGATGGCGCGCAACTGATCTACCGCGCGGCTGGAGAGGGCTGGTTTGCTCTGCCCATGCCCCCGCAATCCGTCTTCCTGCCGGATTGGTTCCTCGACCTCGCCGAGGCCCTGGCCCGCCGCCGCCTTTCTACCGAAGGCAAGGCGGAAACTTTGACCCTGGCCGACTTTCAAAGAATCTCCCGCCAAGTGCCGAAGGTCGTGGCTGAGACCGAGCTCACGGCAGCCCGCTGGGCCCAGTGGCTCCTGGCTGATCCGGAGCAGCGGCCGCTCTCGCCGCTGGAGACCGATCCCTTCGCGACCTACCTGGAATCCCTGCTGCAAACCACCACCCCAGCGGCGGCCGCCGAGGTCCTGCGCTATCGCCCGCACGATCCCGAGGCTGAAAGGAAAAGTCAGGGGGCTGAATAATGGCGTGGCCTCACGACACGCGGAGGCGCGTCAAGATTGCATGCATAGCGCCGGGTTGCACTGTCGGGGCGGTATCACCCGTATTCGCGGCCTCGATGCAGAGGAACCGCGGATAATCGTGGTTGGGCAGATCAGCCAGGCGGGTGGACTTTTCAATCCACGGATTCCAGACCACGACAGTGTTGCTGCCTTCATTTTCGATGCGCACCTTGCGCTTCAGCGCCGCATCCGCCACCACCACCGGGCCGGTGCTGACGTATTGCCGGTCCACCTCGCGATCAATCACGATATCACCCTCCTGCTGCCGCATGGTCAGCGGACCGACCGTGTCCAAATAAGCCAGTCCGGCCAGCCCGCGAACCGTCACCTGATCGATATCGCCGACGCTCAAGTAGGTGTGCAGCGCCTCCGTGATTGAAAATGGCGCCTGCCCAAGATTTTGCGTGGACAGCCGCACTTCCAAGGCCTGGCCAATGCGCATTTCCACCCGCGCGGCGAAGGCATGCGGCCATGCCGCCAGAGTCTGAGCATCACTGGTTAGGCTGAAGGTCAGCGTGACTCCGGCAGCGGACGCCGTCGCCTCCGTCAGATGCCAAAAGCGGATGCGGGCGATGCCGTGCATGGGTTTGGTCGCATCATTGGGGTGCCCGCCGAACCATGGCCAGCATATCGGGATGCCGCCACGAACGGGCTTCCCTGCTTCCAGCACCGCCTGCGGGCTCATGAACAGCACCGGGGCGTGGCCCGCGGGCGTCCATTCCATCAAATGCGCGCCGTGCAGCGCGACTCGCGCCGTGGCCGCCGGGTGGTGGATGGCATACACCGGATAGCCCGGCGTGGGTTCTTCAATGGTGATGCAGTCAGGTAAATTCATACTTGGTTAGGCTAATGGATAAACCGTTCCAAAAGGGGCTCCAGGTCCCTCACCGTCTCCTCCGGCCAGAGGCTTCGGCCGGTGATGATCGCAGCGTCCAGGGCGCGATGCTCCGGCCAGTTTGCCTCCATGGGCAGGCGGGGTATGACCTTGGCGATAATTGCTTTTGCCATTCTCGCATTGGCGGAGACATGGGCCATGACCGCCTCCGCGGTGACATGCGCTTCATCCGTCTTCCAGCAATCGTAGTCCGTGATCATCGCCAGCGTCGCCAGGGCGATCTCCGCCTCGCGCGCCAGTTTCGCTTCCGGCAGATTCGTCATGCCGATGACATCAAACCCGAGCTGGCGATTCGCCCGCGATTCCGCGCGTGTCGAAAAGGCGGGCCCGTCCATGTTCACATAGGTGCCGCCGTCATGCATTCGGGCGCCTGCGGCCACTCCCTCTTCGCGCAGCAGCCCGCGCAGCCCCGCGCTGATCGGGTCCGCAAATGCCACATGCGCCACGATGCCGCGGCCAAAAAACGTGTGATGTTCCCGCCGGCTCGTTCGGTCAAAAAACTGATCCGGCAGCACCACATCGCGCGGCCGGTATTCCTCCTTCAAACTGCCCACCGCCGTGATCGCGATGATCCACCGCACATTCAGCGATCGCAGCGCCCAGATATTCGCGCGGTGATTCAGCTCCGTCGGCAGGATGCGGTGGCCTCTGCCGTGCCGTGGCAGAAAATACACCCGCCGGCCCGCGTAGGTGCCGCTGACGAGTGCGTCGGAGGGCTGGCCAAAAGGCGTGTCGACCTGCACTTCCTCCCGGCCTTCAAAGCCTTCAAAATCATAAAGACCGGAGCCACCGATGATGCCGACGGCTGGGGGGGGGGCACGCATGGGCCAAGATTAGAGCGGAGAGGGCGCTGCTCAAGGTGCAAAAAGCTGGCGGTTTTGTGATTTGGGCCAGAGTATCATTTTCGCATGCCCACGGTGAGCCGCTTCCGCAACATCAAGATAGAAATGTATTTCCACGATCACAGCCCGCCGCATTTCCATGCCAAGCTCGGCAACCATCGGGCGCTCTGCCTGCTCGATGGTAGCACAAGGGAACGCTGCCCAGCGAAGCGGCGAAGTGGGTCCGGCAATGGGCGTCTCTCCGAGCCGACGAGTTACGGCAGAATTGGGCTCTTTGCAGCGACGGCCAGCACCCGCTGCCGATTCCTGGCCTTGAATAAACCTCCACCTCCGCCATCTTATCCCCATGCCGACTACCACCACTGAAGTCGAACTGAAAGACTGCGATGTTGTTACGCTTCGCGTGACTGAAGATCACCAGATCTGCCTGCGTTTTCGGGACGGGCTGGTCGCGGAACTCAACTTGGCGGATTTGGTTGCTTCACGCTCGGGCCCCGTCGTCGAGCCCCTGAGGGATCCTGCCTATTTCGCTCTGGCGACCATCACTGATGGCGTGGTGACGTGGCCGAACGGTTACGATCTAGATCCGGTGGACCTTCGGACTTGGGCCGAACGCGGCTGGTGTGAGATTTAATTCCACGGCACGACGGCCCCAGTGATGCCCTTCCCCGACCTTCCTCTCTCCACCCCGTCGCTGCTGTTTCCGGCGATTTCGCTGCTGATGCTGGCCCACACGAACCGCTTTCTCGGGTTGGCCAGCGTCGTTCGCGCCCTTCATGCCACCTGGCGCACCTCAGGGGATCCCGTTTTGGTGGCGCAGATCGCCAGCCTGCGCAGGCGGATCGGCATCATCAAAAAAATGCAAGCATTGGGCATCGTCAGCATCCTGCTATGTACCTTTAGCATGGCCTTTATCTTCCTCGGCTACCAGGCAGGCGGCCATATCACCTTCGCTCTCAGTCTGGCATCCATGACCGCGTCTCTCATCCTCTCGCTCCGGGAGATCCAACTGTCCGGCACCGCGCTTGACCTCTTGCTCCATGACGTCGGCGTCCGCCCCGGGGCAACGCCCGCCGAGTTTGGAGTGAAGCCTTCAGGGGATCATTGAGCGTCTGTAGCGTCGCGACCCCTTAACTGATCGGCTAAAGCCTTCACTCCAAACTCAGCTAGCGGCATCCGATCATCTAATCAGACCCGTTCCCCGCTTCCAGATGCCGTTGTTGGTGATGCTGTGACGTCCGGAACATCAGCGCCACGCTGAAGGTCGTGACCGTGCCAAACATGATGCGCCATGGGAATTCGATGATCGGCATCCACTCCGGCCGCGACAAACCTTTGGCGCCGGCCAGGCCCATCACATCCTGGTCCAGCCCGCTCAGGTAGGCCACCACCACGAATCCCGCGATCATCGCGATCACATTGCCGAAATCGCTGCCGCGCGTCTTGGTGAACAGGCCCACCGAGAACACACCGAGCAGGGAGCCGTAGGTATAACCAAAGATGCCCAAAATAATGGGCAGGATGCGCAATTGCGGATTGTGCGAAGTGACCCAGGCCGTGGCCAGAGCGACACTAACCAGAAGCGTTGCGAACAGCACCGTGCCAAAGCGCAGCACACGCACCTTGCCGCGCTCCGTTTTTGGTTCGCCAAACCAGCGGAAATGAAAGTCGCGCACGTAGCTGGTTGCCAGCGAATTTAGCGCCGTGCTCAGGGAGCCCATCGTCGTCGCCAGCACGCCCGCGATCACCAGCCCGCGCAGGCCGGCGGGCATCACCGTCAGCACGAAATGCGGAAACACCTTGTTGGGCGAGACCACGCCCTGAGCGTTGACCGGCATTGTTGGGTCGGGCATCATCTGATAGAATACGTAGAGCAGAATGCCGATCGCCAGCACCGCCATGGTGATCGGCACGTCCGCCAACCCGGAGAGAATCGTAGCCACCGCGCTCTGCCGTTTGTTCTTCGCGGTCAGCATGCGCTGCACCATGTCCTGATCGGTGCCGTGAGTGGCCAGCGTCACAAACGTCGAGCCGAGAAACGCCGCCCAGACGGTGTACTCCTGTTCCAGCACATGCTTGATATTGCCCCAGAAGCCCGCGCCGTCCTTGAGACCCAGATCCCATATCGCCAGATCATTCGGCCCTGTCAACTTCGCCACCGCCCCATCCCATCCGCCGGGAATGTGGCCTAACAAAAACATCAATGAGAATCCGAGCGCGCACAGGAGCACGATGATCTGCAGCACATCCGTCCAGATCACCGCGCGGATGCCGCCGATCGCCGTGTAGAAGGCCGTGGCCACGGTCACGAAGACCAGCGCCAGGCCGGTTAACCAAAACTCCTGGGAGGCCGTGATGGGCTGGTTGGGATAGTAAAGGTGCCACATCAGCACCAGCAGCATGGTCGGCACCCACAGCCGCGTGCCGCTGGCCAGCAGCCGGGTCACCAGAAAGACCCCGGAGGAGACCCGATGCGTGACCGGCCCAAACCGCGTGCCCAGAAACTCATAGATGCTCACCACGCCATGCCGGTAATAGGCCGGAATGAAAACCGCGCTGACCACCACCCGCGCCAGCAAGTAGCCGACGATAAGCTGGATGTACGTGAAGTTGCGCAGCGCGTAGCCCTCGCCCGGCGCGCCAAAGAAAGTTCCGGCGCTGATTTCCGCGGCCAGGATGGAGGCCAGCACCGCCCACCACGGGATCTCGCGATTGCCCAGGGCAAAGCCTTCCATGCTGCCGCTCTTGTTGCGTTGCGACAAACCGATCACCAGGATCAGCGCGAAGTATCCGATCAAAACGAGAGCATCCCATGCGTAAGCCATGCCCCGAATCTCGCAGGGGATGTCCCGGGCCGCCAAGTCATTTTGTCGAGCCGTTCATTGCAAAGCGAATGCGTCCCCGCCAGTTTCGTCACCCATGAGACCATCACTGCTCCTTTTGCTGCCTCTTCTCCTGGTCGCCTGCAAGCCGGCGGCCACGCCCGCCAAGCCCGTGGTGCCCGCAAACGGCAAACCCACGGTCATGGTCGCCAATTACCCCTTGCAGTACTTCACCCAGCGCCTGGCTGGTGACACCCTCAACGTCACCTTCCCGGCCCCCGCGGATGAAGATCCCGCCTTTTGGCAGCCCGATGACACGACCGTCGCCGCCTATCAGAACGCGGATCTCATTGTGATGAACGGCGCCGCCTACTCCAAATGGGCGGAAAAGGCCAGCCTGCCAGCCTCGAAGCTGGTCGACACCTCGGCCGCCTTTAAAGCCAAGTTCATCGAAATCAAAGACACCGTCTCCCACAGCCACGGCCCCGGAGGCGAGCATTCGCATGCGGGGACCGCCTTCACCACCTGGGTCGACTTCCAGCAGGCCCAGCAACAGGCGCAGGCCATTCGGGAGGCCCTGCAGAAGAAATGGCCCGCGCTCGCCCCGCAGGTCTCCAAAAACTTCGAGTCGTTGGAGAAGGACCTTCAGGCCCTCGATGCGCGCCTGGAGAAAGTCGGCAAACGCATCGCCGCCGCACCGCTGGTCGCCTCGCATCCGGTCTATCACTACCTCGCGCGGCGCTACGGCCTCAACCTCCAGTCCGTGCTCTGGGAGCCCGAAGTCGTGCCGGACGACAAAGCCATGACGGAACTTAAAAGTTTGTTAGTCTCGCATCCCGCTCGGTGGATGCTTTGGGAAGGCGACCCCGCCGCCAAAAGCGTCGCCAAGCTCGACGCCATCGGCCTGAAAAGCCTGGTCTTTGATCCCTGCGGTAATGTGCCGGAGAAGGGCGACTTCCTCAGCGTCATGAACACCAACGTCGAAGCTCTGGAAAAGGCCTTTCCATAGGCCTGTATAGGCCACCTAGGAGTCAGCGGTTCATCTCCGGCAACACCAAATAAAAAAAATGCTGCTTTGCACTTGACGGGTTTTAGAACTGTGTCAAACGTCGAACAAGTTCACCCCCACCTTCCATGAAACTGCAGCGGACAGCATCCATACTCACCCAAGCGCTCTCAGAGTGCTTGAGGGGGAGTTATTGCGTCCGATTCGGCGGCGGCCATGCGGCCAGAGCCCTTAAAGGAATGGATTGGAATATCCCCACCCCGGAGGTCAACGAGCAGAGCGGCTAGTCCGCAGGTTTTACGGAACCAGGCTTTTTTCAAGCCCTGCTCGCCCTCGAAAGGCAGCAGGGCTTTTTGTTTTCCCCATTCAATTCAAATCGAACTCAGGAGGTTTTACCAGATCACCCCAACGAACCCCAACCCATGACATCCCCATCAGCCTGATGGGGAACCCAAAGACGAGCAGAACCCCGGCGTCCGTTGACGCGGACGCCGGGGCGAGGGCCGAACCGAGACTCTCAGGAGATTCAGCCAATTCAGACACCCGTGCGACCCGAATGACCTATCGCACGCTCTCCTGAAATGTCAAATTTCGCACCCGCAAAGCAGGTCAGTATTCCTAAGCCATCAGGCCCGGAATACCGGAGAACTGCGCCCATTTTCAGACATCACGAAAAGGCTTCCCGGGAGGTGTGCCACAAACACCGAAACATCCGCCGAGTCAATCCTGCGGGTGCGACGCCAGAAATGGCGTGGCAGCGGTGTTCGTTCTATTCATGCGTGACGCGCATCCGCGTCACGCCATGAATGGCCGCCCAAGGGCACCGGATCACCCGCTGCCTTTCGGCGGCCATTCTATTTAATAGAACAAGCGGCGGTGGCAGACAAGCAATGCACAGGACTCCAAACCCTGACCATGTGGGCGCGATACCCACCCGCCGCGCCAATTTATAGTGGTCCGCACAGTCTCTGTGCGGGAATCGTCTGTAACGCCGCTATCGCGACTATCACTGAAAATGACAAGGCGCGTCAGACTCTTCGTGGCGGGGATCGATTAGCGTCGTCCTGGGAATTCCCGCTCAGAGGACTGAGCGGACCACTTTTCAAGCCTTATGGAGCGCGTCCTGACCCACTCGAAGGACCCACTGCGCCACCTGCCGATCTTTGCGAGACCAGCTCGCCGGCATCTGCGTCGCGGAGGTCGCTGGCAGCGGCGCGCTCCATTTCCATTTCAGTCGGGCCTGTAGTGTAGAAGGTTGCACGGTTGGTTTGCTGCTCAGCTGTGCCATTACTGCTCCGCACCTCATTGTCGTGCGCTACCGCGCACAGCGCTGCACCCAGCAAGTGACGGAGCATTACCGTCCAGGTCCTCCATTTCAAAAAGCAGGGCGAGCCAGTGCTCGGATCGGTCTCATAAGCCCATCTCGGTTGGTGCAACTCCAGCCTCTGCTACCACTCACGCGGCGGTAGCTCGCTAAAGACGCGAACCTGGCTGTAACCCAGGAGCTCCCGGGCCGGCACGGAGCATTACCGTGACGCCGCACCCTTTCCAATCGGTCGTGAAGAGAAACAGCAGACTCGCCTCCTTGTCAGGGAGGAGACAGCCGGAGCATCACCGGTCGCGACCGCCAATTTAGAGCAACGATCCCCTGTGAGGTAAAGGAGCCTGTCGGCCTGTTAAGCCGTTTGTCATGGTGCAAGTCCATGTGGGGGAGCCATTCATTTCACAAGCCCGCAAGGTGTAACAGACTCTTGCATGCCCTGCTTCTAACAGGCGCGGTTCCAGGTGCAACTCCTGGTGCGGGCACTCTTTCCTTCATTCAATAAGGAGCACGTCCGGCATAGACGAGGAAACGGTCCCGAAAACCGCTGCGCCCCTCAAGGCGTCCAGAGTGCAACGGCACGCGCGATAGCGCATCAGTTAAGCGCGGAGCGCATTTGGCATCGCCGCAGGAGCGGCAATTCTCTGGTGCTCCGCCATTTCACATTCCCTCAGTAGCTCAACAGCAGAGCACTCGGTTGATAACCGAAAGACCGTGGAGCGTCACCACGCC
>JAXMIV010000609.1:0-2744 GCA_034377045.1 Prosthecobacter sp.
CATCTTGCTTTCATTCTCAGCCTGTGCGCAACGGCTGTCGCCGCTGAGCGCCCCAATGTGCTTTTCATCCTCTGTGATGATTTGCGGCCGGATGCCCTGGGGTGCTTTGGCTCAAAGCACGTCAAGACCCCGAACATTGACCGCCTGGCCTCGGAAGGTGTGCTGTTCAAAAATACCTTTTGCACGACCTCGCTGTGTTCGCCGAGCCGGGCATCGATTCTCAGCGGTGTTTATGCGCATGCCCATGGCGTGACCAACAACTTCACGGAATACCCGGACACGATGACTAGTTTTCCGAGAGCGCTGCACGACGCGGGTTACGCGACGGCCTACGTCGGCAAGTATCACATGGGGGAGGACAATGATGAGCCGCGTCCCGGTTTCGATTGGTTCGTGACCCACAAGGGACAGGGCAAGTATTTTGATACGGAATGGAATCTCAATGGGACGAAGCGCGAGGTGATCAAAGGCTACTACACGACAGTGGTCACCGACTTGACGCTGGATTGGCTGAAGAAGCAGAGTGCGGACAAACCCTGGTGCATGTTCCTGGGGCACAAGGCGCCGCACAGCTTCTATACGCCCGAGCCCAAGTATGAGCGCGCTTTTGAGGATGTGCGCGTGCCTTATCCGGCAACAGCCTTGCAACTGGATAACAAGCCGAAGTGGATGAAGGAGAGGCTTTACACCTGGCACGGCATTTATGGGCCGTTGTTTGAGTGGCGGAAGAAGTTCCCGGATGACCGGCCCGAGGCGGTGAAGGACTTTGAGAACATGGTGCATGGTTATTGGGGCACGGTGCTTAGTGTCGATGACAGTGTGGGGCGGCTGCGCGGGTGGCTGGAAGAAACCAAGCAGATTGACAACACGATCATCGTCTTCATGGGCGACAACGGCCTTCTGGAGGGCGAGCACGGCATGGTGGACAAGCGGACGGCACATGAGGCGAGCTTGAGAATTCCGTTGTTGGTGCGTTTTCCCGGCCTAACCAAAGAGGCGAAGATTATTCCGCAGCAGGTGTTGACGGTAGACATGGCGCCGAGTGTGCTGGATCTCTGCCAGGCTCCGGCTTTGCCGAGTATTCACGGCAGGTCGTGGGTGAAACTCGTCCGGGAAGGCGATCCCGCGTGGCGCAGGAGCTGGTTCTACCACTACAACTACGAGAAGCAGTTTCCCTACACGCCGAATGTACGCGCGGTGCGTACGGATGAATGGAAGTACATTCATTACCCACCTGGAGACGGCAAACCTGACCGGCACATGGCGGAGTTGTATAACCTCAAGGATGATCCGGGTGAGACCAGGAACCTCATTGGCAAATCGGAGTTGGCCGGGAAGGTGGCGGAGTTGAAAGATGAACTCGCGCGATTGATGCAGGCGACGGGACTGACGGAGGCAACGGACAAGATGCCGATGGATGAAGGCGTGAAGAGTGAACTGCCGGATGCGAAGATCCGGTGAGTTCAGTCTAACTCAAATCCAGTGTCCCCGTGCTGCTGCCGAAGGTGTCGGTTTCGAGGCCCATGTTTTGCAGCATGGTGACGAACAGATTGCAGAGCGGTGCGTTGTCTTGCGCATTGAAGGAGCGATGCTGGCCATGTTTGAAACCACCGCCGGCGAGGAGCAGGGGAAGATTCCGCGTGTCGTGGGCATTGGCATTGCCGAGGTTGCTGCCGAACAGAACCATCGTGCTATCCAAGAGGCTGCCGTTGCCTTCCTTTTTCTGTTTCAATGCCGACACCAATCGGTTCAAGGCGGCGAATTCAGCGCGCTCAATGAGTTCCAGTTGCTTGATCTTCTCCGGGTCCTGGCCGTGATGAGAGAGATTGTGGTGATCGATGCTCACACCGGGGACAGGGGGCACGGTGTTCGTGCCTTGAGCGAGAATGGTGATGAGCCTGGTGCTATCGGTTTGCAATGCCAGTGGCACCAGATCAAACAACAAGGTCATGCGACCTATCGAATCCGCATTGTCGGTGATGTCGCGAGGAGGTTGGGCGTCGACGCGGGGCTTGGGCCGGTGAGTCCACTCCTCAGCCTTCACCAGACGCTGTTCCATCTCACGCACCGAGGTGAAATATTCGTCGAGCTTAGTTCTGTCCGCCGCGCCCATGCGTGAGCCCAGGCGTTTTGCCTCGTCCCTGACAGCGTCCATGATGCTGCGTCCTTCGCGGAGCTTCTGCGTCTGGCGACGCATTTCATCCTGCGTCCCGTCAAGGAAGAGCTTGGCGAAGATTTGCGAGGGCTTCGAATCCGCGGGAATCATCACGCCGCCGCGCGTGTAGCTTTGGCTGCCACTGCCGCTGCCTAACGACAGGGACGGATAGCGCGTCTCAAATCCAATCTTCTCAGCCACCAACTGATCGAGCGAGATGGTGTTGCGGAATCCACCCAGGCCCGGGTGCCTGGCCGAGGTCAGCCACGTCATTTCCGAGGTATGTCCATTCGCGCCCGACTGATCGGGATGCGACAATCCCGAGAAGACGGTGAGATCGCCGCGATGTTCCTTGATCAGGTCAAGATATGGCGATGGCGCATAGTCGCGGCCGGTTTCTTTGGGGAAGAAATCGGGACCGTAAATGCCCAGACTGGCACAGATGGTGACCAAGCGTTTCGGTGCTGCCGCCGTTGCGGCCACGGTGTGACGCGGCCACATCGCATCCAGAAACGGCAACGCCAGCGAAACGCCCGTGCCGCGCAGGAAAGCACGGCGTGAAAGAGCGGAAGGGGCGGGGTTCATGGCG
>JAXMIV010000610.1:0-5571 GCA_034377045.1 Prosthecobacter sp.
CCTATCCCGAAAGCATGAAGCCGCCGGACATGAACAGCGATGCCGCGCCTTTCAAGCATCTGTCAATCCTGCTGGATGAGCGCAGTTACGAAAAACTCGCTGCCGAAATCACCGAAGGCTACAAATCCGTCGGCGTGAAAATCTCCGTGCGGTAGTCGCGGCCCTGTCAGTGTCCCTTAGCCAAGACGATGTAACCGACGATGGCGAGAATCGGCAGCAGGATCGGGATTGTGTAGCATACCACATAACCGATGAAGCTCGGGGTCTTCACCTTTGCCTTGTCAGCGATCGCCTTGACCATGAAATTCGGACCGTTGCCGATGTAGCTTCCCGCGCCAAAAAACACAGCCCCGAGCGAAATGGCCATCAAGACTTGCGGGTGGATGCCAGCATACTTGATGACGTCCGCCGCCGCATCGACCGACAAATGTTCGCCTCCCATCGCCGCGGCCAAAAAGCTCAGGTAGGTAGGCGCATTGTCGAGCAAGGCTGAAAGCGCTCCGGTGGCGAAGTAATATTGAAGCGGTGTCACCAGTTTCACCACCTCACCGCTCTGCAAAAGCTGCAAGGCAGGAATCATGGTCAGGAAGATGCCAATGAACAAATAGCCCACCTCCTTGACCGGTCCAAAGTTGAAATCATTCGCCTCATGCACTGCCTTGCCCGTGGTAAAATAGGAGGCGATGGCCGCGGCAAACATGACCAGGGCCGGCACCGATGCGATGCCCATCAGTTTCATCTCCTGAAGGCTCTTCGGCAGGAATACCGCGCCCAGAACCACGCCTAGGAAAAGGAGGTTTTTCAGTCCATCAACCCGCCACGTTTCATGGGCCGTCTCCTTCTCACGAACCGGCAGCGGCGCTCGCCGAAAGTTGCGGACATCGATCACATAAAACACCGCCAGCAGGCCGCCCATCGCCATCATCCAAGCCGGCCAGCAATGTTCCAGCACCCACCAAAAGGGCACCCCGCGCAGGAAGCCCAAAAAGAGTGGCGGATCACCGATGGGAGTCAGGCATCCACCCACATTACTAACCACAAAGATGAAAAATACGACATGATGTCCGGTGATGCGGTATTTGTTCATCTTTACCCATGGGCGGATCATCAGCATGGACGCACCCGTCGTGCCAATGAGGTTGGAGAGCACGGCGCCGATCGCCAGGTAGATCGTGTTGCGCAGCGGCGTCGCCTCCCCTTTGACACGGATGTGAATGCCGCCGGATATCACAAAGAGGGATCCGACCAGCGCCATGAAGCTGACATACTCGTGGGCCGCGTGCTGCAAGGGGTGCCAGTCCCTTTGCACCATTCCGTAATAGACTGCCGTGACTAACCCCAGCCCAATCGCCACCTTGGCATACTGATGCTCCCAAAAATGAGGGGCCGCCAGGGGCATGGCCGCAATGCACAGCAGCAACAGCACGAAGGGCAGGACCATCCAAGCGGACGGAAGGGCGGTGGCGGGTGACGAGACAGCGAGGAAAGAGGCAAACATAGGAAGCGGCGGCGGCGCAGAGAGCACCCCAGGTGCCCGGAAATGTCAAATCCCAATCGCCTTGCTTGCGGATCGAGAAGGAACTAGTCGAGCTTGCGCGTCGGCGCAGCGATACGCACGGCGGGCGCCGTTCCGGGAACGACGGGCGCGGCAATGGGAGCTGGAGTGAACCGCTGCACCTCATAACCGGGCACATTGATCGTAATGTCCAGCCGTGCCAAAAACTCCCAGGTGGCGGCCACGCCGATCTCGTCGGCGATTTTCCGGGCCTCAAGATAGGTCGTAAAGGCGTCTGACATGACCTGGAAGATGGCCACCCCATTTGGGTCGCCCTTGACCTGGCGAAGCAGGCGCTGGTAGCTTGACCCCTCGGCGCGAATTTGTTCGGTGGTTTCGCCCCCACCCGCCTTCGGCACGAGAGCAATCTGCACGGCGACGGCGCCGGGGCGAACGGCAGGCTTCATCTCATACGATCCGGTGAAGGTGGGATTGGCAGCGACGCGCTCCAGGATCTGCTGAATTTTAAAGGCATCGTAGATGACCTTGCTGCGGCTCACGTTTTTGATGCCGTCGAGACCGGCAAGATCTTTGACGAAGTAGTTCAGCACATCCTTCGGCGTCGCTTTGACCTCCTCCGCCTTCGCGCCCCAGGTGAAGGTGATCTTGCCCCCGGACGAGGTCGCTTTGATGGTCGGCTTGAGGGGATCGCGGGAAGGATCAAGCGCGGTCCACTTGGAAAGGTTGCCCTGGGTAGCGGCGACGACAGCCTCCGCGACCGCGGGCAAGGGCGCCCGAGTGACGATGGAGATATCTCCCAGCGATTGCAGCATGGACTTGTTAGGCGCGAAGTTGGCCGCCGCGAGAATTTTGTAGGCCTGCGCGAGCGGTTCCATTTGGAAGGTGCTCACCAACGGCGCGAGTTCCGGCCACGCCTGCTGCGCTGCCGGCATGCCGCCGAAAATTCCCTGCAGCAGCTTGGCAAAAGGATCAATCTTGATTGGCTCCTTGTATTCAAGCTGGCTCTTGATCTTTTCCAGTCCATCCACGATCGGCTGCATGAAGTTCTTGTCATTCAGGAACAGCAGGCCCTGCTTGGCCACCATGACACGCGTTTCGTTGACTTTTCCGGGAAAGGGGCGCGGGTTCGGCAGCCGCACAAAAGTGGGGGGAGGCGGTTGGTAGACTGGCGTCTGATCCAACAGGGCCTTCAGGCGTTCCAGTTCAACCAGCAGTTTGTCTACTTCCACTTTCTGGGTTTCCCGCTGCTTCTTGGCGACTTCAAGTTGCTTGCGGAAACTGTCGAGATCCATGAATTTCATCTTCGACTCGAGGTCGACGACGTCGACCGTTTTGAGTTGCTCGATGGCTTTCAGCAGGGCCGTCTCAGTTTTCTTCTTGTCCTCGACCAATTGTTTGGGGTCGGCCGGCGGCGGTGGCAGGGTCTTCACCTGCTTCTGCATCTCCTCATGTTGCTCCTTTGTGACCGGCGGCAGATCAGAGAGAACCTTTTGCACCGTTCGCGCCGTATTCAACGCCATCATCACGAACACGATCATCAGCACGCCGACGACGTTGGTCACGGCGTCCATGAGGGAATCGAGATTCAATTCGGAGTCGCCTAAGGATGATTTCTTAGCCATGGGAATTGAAAATGCAGGTTAGGCTTTTGGCTTCGGTGCGCCCGCGGCGGGAGGTGTTGCAGGCTTGGCTGGAGGTGCCGCAGGCGGAGCGGGAGCCGCCCCAGCGGGAGGCGGCGCAACTTTGCCGCGATACTTGTCAAAATAGCCGAGGTCGAGCACGCCCCGGCCTGGAATTGGGAGTTTGCCGATGCGAATTTTATAATCCCCTTCGGCACGGCCCGCGCCGTTGTTAAAGGCCCCCTGGCCGTCATCGCGAATCAGGAAGAGAATGAGCGAATCCGGGATCTTGGCCACCTCAGTGAGGAAATGATTGTACGCGACATCGGCGACGACCACTTCGGCGGTGGCGCTGAGGCGATAGTCCTGATTGTCCCACCCTCCCATGATCTTGAGCGACCCTGAACTGCACTCGACAAAGAAGACCTTGGTCTTTTCCGACATGCCAGAACCCGATGGTTGCACTACCACGGGCGGCGTTTGCTTGTCCTTCGGTATTTGGCGTTTTTTGATTTCCACCATCAGCAGTTCGATTTCCTTTTTTGACTCCGTCTGCTGCCGCTTGAGTCCATCGATCTCGGTGAGCAGGTCATCCAGTTGCTTCTGCAGTTGCAGGCTGATCTGGCGGTTCTGTTCCTGCACGTCCTTGGATGTGGTCTGCAACTTGCGCAATCGCAGATAGCGCTGCTCTTTTTCCTCCAGTTCGAGCTGTAGTTTCCGCAATTCTTCCAGCTTCTGCTTCAAGGTCACGTCCTGCTTCTTGCGCTCCTCAATCTCCTTTTGCATCCGCAAATAGTCCTGCGACATCTTGATCTCTTCGGGCGTGCGGCCATCAGCCTTGCCCGCCTGAACGACGACCATAACGACAATGATAAGCACAAGGGCGCCGATGAGGCATGCCAGGATGCTCAAGAAGGGAAACAGCGAAACTTCGCTTCCGGTTGAACCACGTCGTTGCGCCATGAGGAAATCTCAAATTGAGGTCAATCAAGAAAGAGCGCGGCCTATTGGCGGCTGAACCAGCCTTTCTTCTTCACCTGATGAATGATAATCTGCTTGCCCCCAAGATCGCTAAGCAGATTGTTGAGCGATTGGATGCCGCTGGCGAGAGCCCGGGTGTATTCGCCGGTCGTCTTGACGCTGTCCTTGACCGAGTTGGTGAGATCCTCGCGCATTCGGTTCATCGCCATCGTGAACTCCGCATGCACCCGCTCCTGGTGCGAATCGGCGCGTTTGTCCAGGTTGTCCGCGTGGTCCTTGATCTTGGCCGATAGCGCATTGAGGTCGACCAGGAACTCTTTCTGCGCATGGGCCACGGCCTTCACCAGAGTGTCCATCATGCCACCTGTGTCCCCGCCGGCAATGCCGCCGCCGTCGTTCAGGCGCGGCATGAGCACTTCGTTGCAGAAGGCGTCGATGTTGTTGAGATTGTCATCCTCCGCCTTCGCCAGGCTGTTCATCGGGAAGTTCAGAAACATGGCCAGGACGAGACCGAGCAGCGTCGTATCAAAAGCCGTACCCAGGCCGGCGGTGACCTTGCCGATCGAGCCCATGATTTTGTCCATGTCTGAGACATTCGTCAGGTCCATGCTGCCGATGGCCTGGGAGAGACCGAGCACCGTACCGATGAAGCCCAGGATCGGGATGGCCCACAAGAATACCTTCACCAACGAATAGCTGCCTCCCACGCGGGCGCTGTCGATGTTGCTCTGTGCGCTCAGCATGCCACTGACTTCGCCGTTGTTTTGCCGGACCTCGAACAGTTCGAGACCTTTGCGGATGCGATTCACCATGAGACTGTCCCGCAGCCTGCCGGGCAGGCTATAAAG
The DNA here is from genome assembly GCA_034377045.1 of Prosthecobacter sp. GTDB lineage: Bacteria > Verrucomicrobiota > Verrucomicrobiia > Verrucomicrobiales > Verrucomicrobiaceae > Prosthecobacter. Next base: position 4,965 of record JAXMIV010000610.1, read on the forward strand.
GTGGTCGATGAAACTTCCGACATTTTGGGCATTGACCTCCTGGCTGATGTCCGTTGGCAGAACATCGAGATACATGGCATCCTTTTGATGGCGCAGTTTCTTTTGCTTCAGGAACAAGATGGCAACAGCCCAAAAGAAGAAAAAGGTTTCCAGGTAGTTCACCCAGGTGCGCTCGTAAAAAAGGTCATGGATGTAGTCCATGGAATTGACGGGGGGATCGTTGTACTTGCCAACGCCGAAGGGGAAGATGATGGCATACCAAGCCGCGGTGCCTGCCATGGCCAGCCCGAGCGCCACCCACATATTTGGGTTGGCCGGATCCTTTTCCTCCCAACCACCCCGCTCCTGGCGCTGATGCTCAAAGACGGTTTCCTCCTGCGAAGAAGGCACGGGTTCGTGACCAGAGGACGATGGCACGCCCCCCATCCCCGATGGCGGCGGAAAGCCGCTAGGCGGCGGCAGGCCCGTGGGGGGCGGCAAGTCTCCAGGCGCGCTTTCAGGTATCTGCAGCTTCGTGTTACAGCCCGGGCAGCGGACCACTTTGCCAGCCATTTCAGGCTCGACCTTCAATTGCATCTCACAGGACGGGCACTTAAATTTCACAATT
>JAXMIV010000611.1:0-3324 GCA_034377045.1 Prosthecobacter sp.
GGTTCACGGACACCGGCAACAAGGCGGTCATTGGCGGCCTGGCGCGGCAGTTTTATCACCGCGTTTATGAGCACTACCAGACGCCGGAGGCCTGGGTGCAGCAGAAAAAGGAAGAGTACGGCAACCAGGGCCAGGGCACACCGGCCATGGACGGCAATGAGCGCACCATGTGGATCTTTGAGCCCCACACCGCCGAGCAGATCTTCGACTCCTGGGTGAAGAATCAGGACATCCCCGTGGTTCGCAACGCCTGGCTTGACCGCGAAAATGGCGTCACCAAAAAAGACGGACGCATCGTTTCCATCACCACCCTGGATGGGCAGACCTTCGCCGGCAAGATGTTCATCGATGCCACCTATGAGGGCGACCTCATGGCCGCCGCGGGCGTCGATTATCATGTCGGCCGTGAAGCCAACAGTGTTTATGGCGAAGAGCACAACGGCATCCAGGTCGGCGTGCTGCATCACCGTCACCACTTCGGCGCGGTCAAGGAACCGATCAGCCCCTACAAAGTTCCCGGCGATCCGAAGAGCGGCGTGCTGCCCCGCGTCAGCGCCGAGCCGCCCGGCGTCAAAGGTGAAGGTGACAAGCGCGTGCAGGCCTATTGCTTCCGCATGTGCCTAACCAACGATCCTTCCAACCGCATCCCCTTCCCGAAGCCGGAAGGTTATGACGCCGGACAGTACGAACTGTACCTGCGCGTCCTCAACGCCGGTTGGCGCGAGACCTTCGACAAGTTCGATCCGATCCCCAACCACAAGACCGACACCAACAACCACGGCCCCTTCAGCTTCGACAACATCGGCTACAACTACGATTACCCGGAGGCCAGCTACGAACGTCGCCAGGAGATCATTCGTGAGCACGAGACCTATCAGAAGGGTCTGCTTTACTTCATCACCAACGACCCCCGCGTGCCGAAGGACGCGCAGGAGGAAATGCAGAAGTGGGGCCTGCCGAAGGATGAGTTCAAGGACAACGGCAACTGGTCCCACCAGCTCTACATCCGCGAAGCGCGCCGCATGATCGGCAATTATGTGATGACGGAAAACGAACTGCGCAAAAAGAAACCCACGCCCGAGTCCGTCGGCATGGGCTCCTACACCATCGATTCCCACAACGTGCAGCGTTACATCACGCCGGAAGGTTATGTGCAAAATGAGGGCGATATCGGCGTCAGCACAAATGGCCCGTATGAAATCAGCTATGGCTCCCTGGTGCCCAAGGAAGGGCAGGGCGAAAACTTGCTGGTGCCCGTCGCCATGTCCGCCACGCACATCGCGTACGGTTCCATTCGCATGGAGCCCGTGTTCATGATCCTGGGCCAGTCCGCCGCCACCGCGGCCGTGCTTGCCATCGATGGCGGTGTGCCGGTGCAGAAGGTGAATTATCCCAAGCTGCGCGAACGCCTGCTCAAGGACGGCCAGGTGCTCGACTACAAAGGCCCCGTCTCCGCGAAGTCAGTCATGCTCGAAGGCATTGTGGTTGACGATGCGCAGGCCGTGAAGGTCGGTGACTGGGGCGACGGCGCCGCCGCGAAGAAATTCGTCGGCAATGGTTACGCCCACGATGGCAACACCGGCAAAGGTGAAAGAACCCTCACCTTTCGCGCCACCCTGCTGAAGCCGGGCCGTTACGAAGTGCGCCTGGCCTACGCGCCTAACAACAACCGCGCCAACGCCGTCCCCGTCACCATCCGTCACGCCGGCGGCGAAGCTTCGGTCACGGTGAACGAGCAGAAGCCCGGCCCCATCGACGGCCTCTCAATCTCCCTCGGCACCTTCGAGTTCGACCCCGCCAAACCCGCCGAAGTCATCGTTTCCAACCAAGGCACCACCGGCTACGTCGTCGCCGATGCCGTGCAGTGGCTGGCGAAGTGAGTTGTGGTCCGCACAGTCCTCTGTGCGGGAAAGCTTGGACGCCTGATCTCAAATGCCCTTGTCAGGCATCACGGGATTCACTTCTTCTCACTCCGCACCACATCCCGGGCGAGCTTCAGCGCATCGGGGCCAATCTGGCGAATCAGCGATTGCTCCTTTTTGGGCGGGATAGGTGTCGTCGGGCCGCCGCTGGGGTTGTAGAGTTTGACGTCGGGAATCGGGATCTCCTTTTTCTTGTTCGGATCGGGCGCGGTTTGCGCCGCGGGTGCTGCGGCCGGAGCGGGTGCAGGTGGGGCCGGCGGTGCTGGCGGGGGCGGTGCCGGGCGCGTCGGCAGCAGGGGACCCGTGGCGGGCGCGGGTGCCGCCGGAGGCGTGAGTGGTATCGTGCCGGGTGGCGCGACGGTGGCAGGATCGCTGGGGACTGCGGGCGCGGGCGGCGTGTCCGGCACCACCTTCACCGCCTTATAAAGCAGGTTGTAGTTGTGCCGGATGGCGGCGGGGAACGACACTCGGCCCGGCTCGACGATTTTCTCCCGCAGCAGTTTCGAAGAAAGATCCGCCACCAAGTCCGTGCCGACCTTCACCGCCCGGTCGATCTGGGGCGCCGCCACCGAGGTGGAGGCCGAGGCGCCGCCGCGAATCAGCTCGCTGCTGATGGTCCGGCCTTGCAGCGCCAGGCTGCTTTGGGCGGAAACCAGGGAGCCGTCGGGCGCAAAGCTCAGTTCCAGGCTGGCGTAGTCGTCGGAGGCCATGAACCCGCGCCGGTGATCGATGCGCATCGAGACAAAGATGCCGCCGTCCGGCGAAGGCGACACTTCCGGCTGGTAGGTGCGGTAGCCGGCATCGGACAGCTCATACTCCGCCGCTTTGCCCTTGCGCGCCAGCCATCCGCCCAGGCTGTTGCCGAGGACATCCATATCGACCTCCACACCAGCATCAGCGGGGAGGGCACACAGGAGGAGGGCGATGGGAAGCAAGCGGCGGATCTTCATGACAAGCGGGGGGGACTCGTGGAACGGCCATCTTTAAACTGTTTCCAAAGGCGTCTTATTCAAGCCGATGTTGCACACAAAACCGCGGCGCGGCGGCGTTAGGCCGGTGAAGACGGGCTTTTTCACCCGCCGAACCCAACCCGCTCCCCATGAAAACTCGACCCTTCTTCCCCCTGATTGTGCTGGCTTTCGCCACCGCCACGGCGGCGTTGTCCGCTCAAGAACCCCAGCCCCAGGACCGCCCACCCGCCGAGGCTCAAAAGCCGGACGGTCAGCGTCCTGGCCCTGATGCCCAAAAGCCCGACGGCCCCCGCCGCGGCCCAGACGCGCCAAAGCCCGAAGAGCCCCGTCGCGGCCCCGACGCGCAAAGGCCGGACGGTCAGCGCCGTGATGGCGACGCACAGAGGCCTGAGCCTCAGCGTCGTCGCCCAGATGCCCAAGGACCGGAAGGT
>JAXMIV010000612.1:0-2954 GCA_034377045.1 Prosthecobacter sp.
CAGGTTGGCGGCGTGAAAGACAGCCCCTCACCTTGGCCTCTCCCCAAGGGGCGAGGGAAGCCCGTAGTCTCGACGAGTTCATTGAATGGGATTGCGACATCGCTTGGACCTTTAAGAGGCGCAGCACCAGAGCATGTCCCCTCGCCCCGCGAAGTGGGGAACCGGAGCGAAGCGCAGATAGACAACCGAAGGTTGCCCGCAGGGTGAGCACAGCGAATCAAAGGCCAGGGTGAGGGGGCGTCGCTATCTCCTGCCATTCCCTCACATCCTCGCCGCGCGGGGAATGCGGTCGTTGCCGAAGGGGAGGGCGGAGCGGTTGGCCTGGGCTTTGATCATGAACCAGAAGAGCAGCGCCAGCACGACGGACAGCAGCTTTTCCTTCCAGTTGCGGGTAACGACCTCTCTAATTGCTTTCCATTTCACGGTGCGGATCCTCCTCGGCTGATGCGTCACGGGTGACACCAAAGGCCAGCAGCTCATTGAGCCGCCGGCGCAATTCTTCGGGCTCCAGGTCGTGTTCCAGCTTCCCCTGGTAGCAAAGCGACAAGGCCCCACTCTCCTCACTCACGATCAGGGCGATGGCGTCCGTTTCCTCCGTGACGCCGATGCCGGCGCGGTGGCGCAGGCCGATGGCGCGGTCCTGCACCTCCTTCTGGCTCACGGGAAACACACAGCCCGCCGCCAGGATGCGACCCTGATCGATGATGGCGCCGCCGTCATGCAGCGTCGTCTTGGGGAGAAAGATGGTGGTGATCAGTTCGGGGCTCAGCTTCGCATCCAGCTCCACGCCGGTTTCCGCGAACTGCTTCAAATCAATCCCCCGCTTCAGCGCAAACAGAGCGCCGCTGCGCCGGGCGGAGAGTTGCTGCATCGCCTCCATCAGCACGTCCAGCGCTTCGCGATCCGGGCGGTTCAGGGAGAACATCCGGTGGCTGCCCAATTCGGCCAAAACCCGCCGCAGCTCCGGTTGGAAGATTACCACCAGGCCCACCGCCAAAAAGACCGAAAAGCGGGACAGCAGCCAGTTGATGACCTCCAACTCCAGCAATTGCGAGATCAGCGTCAGGCTCAGCAGCAGGACGAGAAGCCCGGTCAGAATGCGCGCTCCGCGCGTGGCCCGGAAGAACAGGTACCCATGATAAGCCAGCGCGGCGAGGATCAAAATCTCCACGCCGTCGCGCCAGTGCTCTTGAATGAATTCCCACATGGTCGGTGCCCGAAACCTAAAATGGCACCCGCGCGCGGCTTTGGCAAAGGGTTGCGCAGCCCCTTTCACGATCCTTGCCTGCCGCGCGGCGCGATGCTAGCCTAACGACATGGCCAACATTGTTGTGGTTGATGATTACCCGCCGATCCTGGAACTCCTGACCGCGGTATGCCAGGCGCAGGGGCATGAAGTGCGCGCCTTTGAGAGCAGTGAGGCAGGCATGGAAATGATCCGCGACTGGCAGCCGGAGGTGGCGCTGCTGGACCGCCGCTTGGGCGGGGAAGACGGCCTCGATCTCGTGCAACGGGTGCGCACGATGTCCCCCCAAACCCGCTGCGTCATGGTCACCGCCTGCAACGACACTCAGGACATCGTCCAGGCCATGAAACGCGGCGCCCACAACTACGTGACCAAGCCCTTCGAAAACGCCGACATCATCAACGCCGTGAACGAAGCCCTCGCCAGCCCCAACGAAGAGCCCCTGGTGCGGCAGAAACTGGTCATCGTGTTTCCGAAGCAGGCGGCGTGAGGGGTATCCATTTTGGAGTCAAGGCTTCAGCCGATCTGGAGATCCGGATAGTGGATATTTCCACGGATCACCTTGTCCATTTGATATCCAATGATTCCATTGCCCGCCGCAACTCAGGGCCTCTACAACCAACGGATTATGAGTCCCCTCGCTCTCACCCCTGTTCCCGGCCCTTCCGCAAAGCGGCCCGCACCATCAAGGTCTCGCCGATATTTTCGGTGGTGAGGAGGCCGACGAGGTTGCTCAGGCTGTCGAGGACGGGTAGAGCGGGGCAGGGACTGCTGTGCAGGCGGTCCATGGCTTCGCTGAGGCTCATGGCGGGAGTGACGGATTCGGGACAAGGTTGGACGCTATCAGCGGCGGGATAGGCGGGACCATGGGCCGCCAGGGTGGCGATCAGGTGTTGCCGGGGCAGGATGCCGAGCATGTGGCCGCTTTCATCCATCACCGGAAAGTCCTGTTGTGTGCCGGCGAGGAGTAGGTCCACGGCATCTTGAAGCACGGCATGTGGCGGCAGGGTATGGAACTCGGTGAGCATGGCGTCGCGCACGCGCAGACCGCGCGTGGCCTCCTGCTGGCTGACGGCTGAGGCTTCCTGGCCGGCGGCAATGAAGATGAAGAAAGCGATCAGCAGCCACATGGGATTAATGTGGCCGGAGGTGATCATCAGCAGCACGGTCAGCAAAGCAAAGCCCTGGCCGATGCTCGCGGCCCAGCGGGTGGCGCGGCCGTATTCGGTCACCATGGCCAGCAGGGCACGCAACATGCGGCCGCCATCCATGGGAAAGGCGGGGATGAGGTTGAAGGCGACCATGAGCATGTTCCAAAGCATGAGCTTTTCCAGGAACTGCCCGGGCTGTTCCAAGCGAGCCAGGATTTCGAACGGGGGAATGCTGCCGAGAACGAGCCCGATGGCGGCGGCGATGATCACATTCACCAGAGGGCCGCAAATGGCCACCACCAGCTCTTCGTAAGGCTTGCGCGGCATGCGTTCCAATCGCGCGATACCGCCAATGGGCAGGAGGGTGATGTCCGGGGTGCGGATGCCGTAACCGCGCGCCGCAAAAACGTGGCCAAACTCATGCAGCAGCACGCAGAAGAACATGGTGCAGATGAAAAGCACCGCATGCACCGCGGATTCGGCGCCCTGACCGGTCTGCAGGCCCGTAAGGCCGACGAACAGGAGCAGAATGAAAAAGGTAACGTGGATGCGGACTT
>JAXMIV010000613.1:0-4523 GCA_034377045.1 Prosthecobacter sp.
TTGACCGTTTCGAGCCTGCGCAAGTCCCCCGCATACGTGAGGCAGTCGAGATTGACCAGTCTGGCGACCTCAGGGTGACGAAGCGCCTGCGCGATAAAATGGGAGCCGATAAATCCAGCACCGCCGGTGACGAGGAGGTTCATGACGTCAGGCGCTGGCCAGGCCAACGCGGCGCGCCTCCACAGCCAGCATGGCCAGGTAGTCGCGATAGTCGCAGGCGGGCATTCCGATCAGCAAGGCTTCAAATTGATCCAGCGTCAGGAATCCACGCCGCAAGGCTGCCTCCTCCGGACAGCCGAGTTTCATGCCTTGCCGTTTCTCGATGGTCTGCACATACGTCGCCGCATCATGCAGGCTGGCGCTGGTGCCCGCATCCAACCAGGCGAACCCACGGCTCAGTCGAATCACACGGAGTTGCCCGCGCTCGAGGTAGGCGCGGTTGAGATCCGTGATTTCCAGTTCGCCGCGCGGCGATGGCTTCAAGGCGCGTGCGAACTCGACCGCCTGGACATCGTAAAGATAGACTCCTGGGACCGCATAGTTGCTGCGCGGATGCTCCGGCTTTTCCTCCAGGGAAATGGCGTGGCCATGTGCATCGAACTCGACCACACCGTAATTCTGCGGGTCCTGGACGTGATAAGCGAAGATTGTGGCGCCGGTTTCAAAAGCCGCGACGGCGCGCGGGAAGGCATCACCGCCAAAAAAGAGATTGTCGCCCAGGATCACCGCCAGCGAACTGCCCTGGATGAAACTTTCAGCGATGAGCAGGCCCTGAGCAATGCCCCGAGGCTCCCGCTGTTCGCGGTACTCAATGTGCACACCCCACTGGCTGCCGTCTCCCAAGAGCTGGCGAAATCGGGGCAGATCATCGGGGGTGGAAATCAGGCAAAACTCCCGTACCCCGCCGGCGATCAGGACCGTCAGGGGATAATATACCATCGGCTTATCATAAACCGGCTGCAATTGCTTGCTCGCGACCTGCGTGATCGGGTACAGGCGCGAGCCCCGGCCGCCTGCCAGAATAATCCCTTTCATACCCTTTTTCGCCCCTCGCTACCCAGTCTCTTCGGGGCAAGCTGCCGCCCTTGGTCACCGTCGCCGGAGGCCTGGGTGGTGGTTCGCATGTCGGAGTGCCGCCCTTGAGACGCAAGGGGGTCGGGAATATGTACCATGCTGAGAATGAGCGAAAAGCACAAACTCATCCGGCGTCTATTTATCGCTTACGCATCGGCGGGGGCTCAGGGCGGCGCCTTCTTTGTTGGTGAAACTGTCCCGAACTTGCAGTAATTAACCATTTGTGACCCCATGCGCCCGCATTCTATTCAGCTTTGCCCTGCTGGTGACCGCTATCAGTCCATTGGCGGTTCCCTGTTCGGCCCAGACACCCGCGAAGACCGCGGAACGCACCAATACCCTGGGCCTGAAATTCGCTGAAGTGCCCGGTACCCCCGTCTTCTTCGCCACTACCGAGATGCGGGTCTCAGACTGGCAGGCGTTTCTGGCGGACAGTGATTACGAATGGACCTACCACCCGCATTTTGAGCAAGGTCCCGATCATCCTGTGGTGGGCATCACGCTGCAGGATGCCAAAGCCTTCTGCAACTGGCTCACCGACAAAGAGCGAAAGGACGGCAAACTGAATTCCGCCCAGTCTTACCGGCTGCCTACCCAGGATGAGTGGGATTCCGCCATTGGCCTGCTGGCTCCGGGCAATTCCAACCTCAGCGTCGAGGAAAAATTGGCCGACGAACGGCGCTTTCCCTGGGGTTTGGAGTGGCCGCCTCCAGCCAAAGCCGGGAATTTTGCCGACGCCGAGATTCCCGGATTCCAGGATGGCTTCCCGTTCACGGCACCGGTGGGACGATTCACGCCGACCCGCGACGGTCTCTACGATCTCGCGGGCAACGTCTGGGAATGGTGCTGGAATCCGGAAATTCGGGCGCAGCAAACGGGCGTCCTGCGCGGCGGTTCCTGGGCGTATTTTCGGCGCGAGTGCCTGACCTCCGGCTATCGCTACCAAGTGCCGGTTGACCTGAGAATGCCCACCATCGGCTTCCGTTGCGTCTACGAAGACCAGCAGCGCACCACCACCATGCTGGCCGCAGCGCAGGTGGCCGATTCCAAGGAACGAGCCCAGCGCCGCGAGGAACTTCTGGGAGGCGCCGTGGACAAAGGGGCCCTCGATGCCATGCGAAAATCCCTGACTGGCAACGACCCCCTGGCCAATCTGCCGAATCCCGCCACGATGATTCCGGCCACACGTGGCAAGCCCAACGTCAAACTCCTGGGCATGGAGTTTCTGCCTGTTGGAGCGGATCACGCGCTGATCTGCAGCACCGAAGTGCGCGTTCAGGATTTCGAATTGTGGCTCAAAGAGACCGCCCGCAGTTGGGATAAGAAGCCGCCGTTCCTGCTGGGCGCCAGCCATCCGGCCGCAGCTTTGACGTGGGCGGATGCGCAGGCTTTTTGCGATTGGCTCACGATGAAAGATCAAACCGCGAAGCTCATTCCAGCCGCCGCCAAATATCGCCTGCCCACCGATCTTGAATGGAGCCGCGCCGCGGGTCTGACCACCGAGACCGGCGCCGATCCCGCGCAGCGTGACCGGGCCGACAAAACCCACTACCCATGGTCGGCTACGGGCGCCTTCCCACCGCCCGCCCTGAGCGTGAATCTCGATGCCTCGCGACTAACCGGTTACAATGATACCTATTCTTACACGGCTCCGGTCACGGCTGAACTCGCAAGCGCGACTGGCGTCATCGGCATGGGTGGCAATGTGGCGGAATGGTGCGCGGACGAATGGCCGGGCGCCCCGGGAGAACGCGTGATTCGCGGTGGCTCCTGGCAGGGTTTTGACAAGGAACTTCTGCTCACCTCCGCACGCCGCCATGCGCTGGCTGACAGCGCCCAGGCGGACGTCGGCTTTCGCTGCATCCTGGAGTTGCCACCGTCTCCTTGATTTTTCCCTGCTCTTCATGGCCACTTCCGTTCCCGCAACTTCGAAGCCCAAAAGGCGGCCCTGGTGGATTTGGGTGCTCTTGAGCATCGTCAGTGTTTCCGCCATTGGCTGGTTCATCGGTCCATCAATGACACGCTCTGTGAAGAACGGCTTGGCCCGGCACTATGCCAAGGAGGCATCCGCCCACATGGAGAAGGAAAACTGGCCGGGGGCAGTTCAGGACATTGCGCTGGCCCGGCGCTGGGATCCTGAGGCTCCCGAGGTGCTGCGGGTAGTGGCAGACTTTCTCATCAAAGTCAGGGGTGATGTCTTCTCCCTCCATCACGTCCTCCTTCGCCTTTTGGACGCGGGCCAGGCGACTGTTGCCGACCGCTTGCGGATAGCTCAGTTCCAACTCTCCCAGGGCGATGTCGCGCGGGCACGAACCACTTTGGAGGCGCTGCCTAAGGCCGAATTTCAGCAGCGGCAGGCGCAGGAGTTGCTGGCCAATATTCTCCGTGTCGAAGGCCGCGCTGTTGAATCCGAACAGGTGATGCGGCAGGCGCTAATGGCGGCGGGGGATGATCCCGTTTGCCGCATGCGCCTAGCCTTGCTGGACTATCAGACGCCGTTTCCGGAGGTGCGTGCTCGCGCCCGTGAGCGTATCTGGGAAATTGCCGCTGGCGGCGATGAGGCCGCCGCTCAGGCCATTCAATTTCTTAGTGGGGAAACCAGCCTCACCGCAACGCAGGCAGACCGTCTGCTGCAACTGGTTGAACAGCATCCGCCAAAGTCGCCGGCGGTGCGCTTGCATGTGCTCTCAGCCGTGATGCGCCTTCGCCCCGGCTCCCGCGCCGAAATCTTGGCGGCGGAGTTGGCCAAGTATGACAGCGAGACCGGCAAAGAGTCCCCCACCCTGCTGCAGTGGCTCATCGACGAACACGAATACGATCAAGTTCTGCGCCTATTGCCCGCCGATCTCGGCAAGTCGGCGACGCTGCTGGACTTCAACCTCAAGGCGCTCGGCGGCAGTAACCGATGGGCGGACGTGGATAAGTTGCTTGCCAAACAAAAGGAGTTCTCGGTGCCTGCCGAAGTGGCCAGCCTCTGGCACGCCCGCGCGGCCCATCACCTCTATCATGAACCTGCCCGCACCCAGCAGCATCTGCTCATCGCCTTCGAAGCCGCCGGGCGGGGACAGAAGGGAGAAGTGACCCTGGAAGCAGCACGCTTCGCGGAAGAATGCGGGCTCTGGAGTGTCGCCGCCATCTGTTACAAAGGCATCGCGCACGCTCATCCCACCGCTCAGATCAAGATGCTGGAAAAAGTACACGAAATGGCCTTGCGCCAACGCGACACCACCGCCGTCCTGCAAAGCGCCCGCTTCCTTGCCGAACAGAGCCCAGCCAACAAGAATTTCGCCACCCGTCTGCTCTATTTTCAACTCATCACCGGTGAAGACATGGAAATCGCCATCAACCAGGTTCAGAAGGTCTCGCCGTCAATCCAGAATGGAGCTGGTGAAAACCTCGTCCAGGCGCTGTCCGCTTACCGGCTCGGCGATCTTCAAACGATGAAAACG
>JAXMIV010000614.1:0-3602 GCA_034377045.1 Prosthecobacter sp.
CTCTTTGACTACATCGAAACCTTTTACAACTCCCGACGCCTCCACAGCGCCCTGGGTTACCTCTCTCCCGTAGACTTCGAAAACTCCATCCAAAACAACTAACCCAACTTTCGCTGTCCGCATTTTCGACGCAAGATCACCTTGATTCCTCGCCCCCCGACCCCTCAGCCCGTACCTTGGCTCTCCAGAGCCGAGCCGAACCCACCCCCGACTTCCACGTAGACGACAGATTCCCCGGAGTAGCGACCTTCCTGTCGCCCGCCCTCGCCTCCCTCGAACTCGAGCCCGCACCCCAAATAATCACCCCTTTCAGCCCCGACCGTGTCAAAACGCCACCCCCACCGACAAGTGCCTCGAAGAACGACAGCACTTCAGCCTCTCCCCAAACCACCGCAAACAATGGCCAACAACAGCCAACCACCGCAAACAGCGGCGAAGCCGCTTCCCCAAGCCCCATCGAACAACTCGCCCGCCTTGCTCCCGAAACCGCCTGGATCTTCCTCTCCCAAATGAAATGACGTCATCCATTCCACACAAACGTCACCGGCTTATCGATGTCCGGATGCACACTGTGGTGAACGGGGCAGGCGAGCGCGGTGGCTTCGAGGAGCTTGCGGTCGGGATGATCGGCGGGCAGAGGCAGATCAATGGTGATGGGCAGGCGAACGATGCGGCGGGGCGAGTCTTCGCTCATGTGTTTTTCGACACTGACCTGCATGCCGGTGAGGTCGTAGCCTTTCTGGCGGGCCTTGATGCTCATGACCGTGGCCATGCAGGTGGCGAGGGCGGTGGCGACGAGGTCCGTGGGCGAAAACGCCTCGCCGCGGCCATGGTTGTCGACGGGGGCGTCGGTGATGATCTGGTTGCCGGACGGCCCGTGGGTGGCGCGGCAGCGCAGCTCGCCTTCATAATCAACAGTGATGGAGATGGCCATGGGGCCAAGGGGAGCGGGGACAACCGCAAACTGCAAACTGAAAATTGAAAATTGAAAATTGAGAAGACGTGAGGCGAGGTCCAAGAGTGCCGGGTAGCGGCTGGCGTAAGCCTGCCGAGGGTACCGCGAGGTCAGGAAGGTGGCGGTGCATCGGAACGCTCACGCGTTCCGCTACGGGGAGCGTTTTGGCACATCCGTAGTTAGGCCAACCTCACGCCGGAGCGCCCTGCCGATCGTACCGGTGAGCCAGAGATAGTGGTCGGAGGCCAGGGCAGGTTCGGTGACGAAGCCTTCGGCGCCGAGGGGGACAATGCTGGCCGTCTTGAAGATGGCGGTGGCTTCGTCCATTTCATCAAACATGGCGAGGTAGAGCATGCTGCTGCCAGCGCGAATGCGGGCGCTGGCCTGGGCCCACAGGAACTGGCCGCCGAGGCGGGGGATGGCATCGAGCGGTGCGTCCTTGCCGCGCAGCTTCATCAGGTTGCGCCAACTGAAGCCGGGGAAAAGGACGGGGAGGTACTCCTGGCCGCGCTCGCGACAGTAGGCGGTGTCGGCCTCGTGCACCTTGCCGATGTTGTTGCGGGCATCTTCAGGACTGCCATACCGTCCGACCGCCCAGGGGCTGATGATATCGGCGCTGCGCAGGACCTCGTGGAGCTTGGGGTCGGCAGTGGCGTCTTCCTTGAGCGTGCGCCAGTGCCAGGGAACACCGGCAATAGTCGTTAGGCCGCCAAACTCGGGATTATCATGTAGGAAACGCAGCAGGGCCTGGCATTCGTCGAGGGTGTAGTCGCGATCATCGCTGAAGCCGATCCCCCAGACGGCGGCGACGGGTTTGCCGGCGTGGCGCTGGTAGGTTGGGTCATCGAGGACGTGAAGTTCGCTGCGCAGGCGCTTCCAGTCCTGCATGATGACGGATTCGAGATCGCCGGCGCGAAGGCCGGTGAGATCGTACATGATGGCCCAGGTGCGGCCCGTGGCGCGGGCGGCATCACGGACATTTTGCAGGACGCGATCCTGATGGGCGCGGTAGCGGGGATCTTTGAGCGTGGTGCCGAAACGCTGGAGGAAGATGCCGTCGATGCCGTACTGCCGCATCCAGTCGAAGTGGCGGCGCACAGTCTGGGGGTGCGCGGAACTGAAGACCTGGGCGGCTGCGCCATCGGGGAGCCTGAGGGGCGTATCGAAGCGCTCCCCAGGAGCAAATGCAGTTAGATCAGGCCAGAGGTCGATGTGGGACTGGCCGGGTTTGTTGAAGCCGTAATGGCTCCAGCCAATCTCCGGATCATGCTGTGGCGTCGCAAACCAACCCTGATAACCGCACATGACTTTGCCGAAGAGGGACGCCGCAGGATCAGCGGCGCAGACCGGCAGGGTCAGCAATCCGATGATGGTAAAAAGGCGCATGGAAACGGCGGTGATGATGGGGGACACGGAGACGCATGGGCGCGTGTCTCGCAACTCTTGAATCACCCGGCCTGTCGCCGTCCGGCCCGCCGTCCTCGAAATTCAAACGACCTTTTTTAAGGGTTGATGTTAGGAGTTGACGCCGCCGCTGCGGTGATGTTTTTTAGCGGCGGAAGGATAGTTTTTGAGTCCCACAAACACACCAACATAGATCCGAATCACCATGTCCACCAGCACCCTCCTCACCACGGCGTTTGCTTTGTTCATACTGGCCTCCGCCAGCGCCGCTGATTCAAAGCCCGCGTCAGAATTCACGACCACAGACCCGGCAAAGGTCAAACTGATCAAAGAAGGCAACGATTCCGCCACTTTCCGCTGCCCGGGCCTGGGCGGTTACGAGGTGATCTTCGAGCAGGCGCATGGCCGGAGCTGGATCAACCTTGTGTGGGACAGCGAGACGCTGGACCTGATGGACGCCACGTTTAACGCCTGCAAGGGCGACTTTCCCACGAAGGCGAACCACATGGTGCAATGGCGCGGCTTCCGCGACGGCGACAACTTCTCCCCTTACGGCATCATCTATCGCATGAAGGCAATGAATGATGAGGGCAAACCTGTGGAGACCTTCATCATCATCCAGTGTGCCCAGGGCGCCACGCGGGTGGTAGGGAGCATCCCTGCCAGCAAGGGCAACAAGGCTGCGGAAGACTTGGCTGACAAGCTCTGCAACGGCTGAGACAATTGACCGAATGTGATGGGTTAGACTGGCGCAGTAATCGGCGATTCCTTTATGACTCAAAACGCATCTCTTCCCACCCCGCCGAAAAAGGGACTCTCGGGGCTTGCAATCGCGGGCATTGGCTGCGGGGGGCTGTTTTTGCTGGCCTGCCTCGGTGGCGGAGTGTTGGCGATGAGGGCGTGCAGCAAGGTCAAGGAGATGGCCGGGGATTTTCAGAAGAATCCGGCGAAGGCTGCGGCAACGCTGATGGTGAAGGCGAACCCGGAACTGGAACTGGTGAGCACGAACGATGCGAAGGGCGAAATCACCATCAAGAACAAGAAGACCGGCGAGGTGACGACGATGTCCTTCGATGAGATGAGCCAGGGCAAGTTCACCGTTAAGGATGCCAAAGGCAACGAGACCACGATTGACGGCTCAGCCGTGGGCCAGGGTCGAATGACGATCAAAGGGCCGGACGGAGAAACGGTGATTGGCGGCAGCGCCTCTGAAACGGCGCCGCCGGCCTGGATTCCCACCTAC
>JAXMIV010000615.1:0-2704 GCA_034377045.1 Prosthecobacter sp.
CGGCATCGTAAGCCGCTTTGATCAGCGCCTTGGTGCTGATCGCCGTGCCCGCGCGCGGCACACTGATCGGCTGCACCGTCCAGCCATCCGCCGCCAGATCGAGCTGGAGCTGCGCGATCTCCGGCGCAAGCGGCATGGCCATCGTGTCATCAATGACGAGCAGCAGCGTCCCTCGATCATGCACCTCCGGCACCTTCACCCCAGCCGAGAGGTAGCCGATGGCCGGGCTGGGCGACACACCGCTGAGAGTGCGCTCCATCCAGTATTCATACTCGATGCCCGGCAGCGCCGTGCTGTCCGCGTAACTGGTCTGAGTCGTCGTGAGCGTCGCCTGTAAAACCCACGTTGTTCCCCCCTTGAGCCGCCGGTGCATCTTCTGCGCCGTGATGTTGGCCTGCAACTGCTGCGTCCAGTTCAGTGTGATGTGCGGCACACTATCCGAAACGGCGGCAGAAAGCGGCACCACATAATCCTTCGGCGCGGCGTGGAGCGCGGCAGTGGCCGAAGCGAGGACTAGACACAGTGCGGCAATGCATTTTCTCATGACTGGGGTCAGCGAAGGTGCCATGCCACCCGCAGATTGAGGAGACTTAATTCATGCAACCGTTGCACGATTTGTCATCCTGACGCACCATCGCGCAGCCGCCATGAAGCCCAAGAACCACTGCACCGTGCGCGACATCGCCGTCCACTCGGGCGTCTCGCCAGCCACCGTCTCACGCGCCCTGCGGCATGACTCCCGCATCACCGAGGCGGTGCGGCTCAAGGTTGTGAAAGCCGCCGCCAAGCTCGGCTATCGGCGCGACCCCAAGCTCGCCCAACTCATGAGCCATGTCCGCGCCACCCGGCAGCGCGCCTTCCAGGGCACACTCGCCTGGATCACCGACTCTGATTTGAACGTGCCCGCCGAGGCCAAAGTGCATGATCTCTACTGGCCATCTGCCGTGCAGCACGCGGAGGCACTCGGCTACAAGCTCGAATGCTTCCCCAACGCCCGGCACACCGATGCCGCCCGCATTGAGCGGCGGCTGCGCGCCCAGGGCATTCAGGGCATCGTCATCCAGCAGTTCAAAGCAGCCTTCCATCTGCCCGACTGGCCGCTCCATTGGCGGCAGCTCGCCACCGTCCACAACGGCTCCTGCCAGACTCGTCCCAGCCTCGACAGCGTGGATGCCGATGGTATCGCCAACTGTGTCGCCATGCTGGCAAAACTCACCGGTCTCGGCTACCAGCGCATCGGCATCTGCACGACGGAGGCGATCGAGCGGGCCGTCAACTTCGACCTCGGCACTGCGCTGCGACGTTTCAGCCTGATGCATCCTGGCACGGTGGAACTGCCGTCATGCCTGCTGCCCGATCTAAGCCCAGCCTCCGCCCGTACCGCCGCGCGCTGGCTCAAGCGGCACCGGGTGGACTGTGTCGTCTCCCAGGTGCGCGGCATGAAGGAACTGCTGGAAAGCACCGGCAGGCGAGTGCCGGAAGACATCGGTCTCGCCTGGCAGGGTGTGAACCCCAATCACCGCAACTCCGGTATGTTGCAGCGGGAGGACATCGTCGCCACCACCCTCCTCGAAACCCTGATCGCCAGCGTCGAACAAGGCCGTCTCGGTTTCCCCGGCGTGCCCCGTCTCACGCTCATCCCGGGCACTTGGTACCAGGGCACGACGTGCAAGGAAGAATGACAAACGGACAAACGGACAAACGGACAAACGGAGGGGCGGGCTATTCGGGAAAACTGATTCTTCTGAGGGCGAATGACGGTGTGGCTGTCAAGAATCGACTCACGACCCCTTCATGCAGACTTGACCCGGAAATGCGAAGAAGCATGTTTGAAGACTTTGGTCCATCGGAGCCAAAGACCTTATCAGGCCTGCCGATTGACAAGAACCCTGTTTTTAGCCTGGCGGAGGTCTATTCTGAATTGAAAAAGGAGCAGTCAACCGAAGGGTGATTATGCTCGCGATCCCCTTTATAGTGATAATCCTATGCTGTGGATAACTATAGACAATCTGACGAACAGCGATCTCTCTCGGAGAGCTGCGGAACTGCGGCAGCGTCTGGAGAGTTTCAGCGATCAAGACCTCGTTTTATTCCGGCGCGTCGCTAGACGGGGTGGGTAAAAGCTGAAGGGATTTTGAGGTTGAGATCGCCAGCCATCCAATAGGAGATAGCCTTGAGGTTGTCGAAGTTGCGGAAGCCTCTTGCGCGGCGGCGTGCGGTTTGGATGATGCCGTTGATGGACTCGATGGCCGCCGAGGTGATGCGATTGGGGAAGTAGGCGAGGATGCCATCCCAGTGGCCCTTGAGGGTATGAGCCAGCTTCTTGAAGGGTGCCAGGCGGCTGCGCACGGCCCAGGAGCACCAGGCTTTGAGATGCAGGCCGGCACTGGCTGGTCCCGGCCACTCCCAGGTCTCCTGCAAGCTCTCGCGTAGCGCCATAGCGCGGCCCAGCTCTTTGTGCCTAGCGCAGAGGTCTTGACGCAGTTGGAGTTGTTGCTGGCTCAGGCGGCTCTCGTTGCCGCGCAATGCCCACATGGCGCCTTTGACCTCCGCGCCTTCCCTGTGCAGTTGTTTGCGCACTTCATCCACGGCTTTGCCCGCCAGTTGCATGACATGGAAGCGGTCGAAGACGATGCGTGCCTGCGGCAGATACTCACGCACACCTTTTTGGTAGGCGGCGCTCATGTCGATGGCCGCCATTTGC
>JAXMIV010000616.1:0-6487 GCA_034377045.1 Prosthecobacter sp.
GGTTACGGCACGGAGCAAGATGTGGCACGCAGTCATGATGCCGGCTTTGTGACGCACCTGACCAAGCCGGTGTCCGTGCAGGCTCTCGAACGCGCCATGGCTGAGGCGATGGCGCCGGGATAAAGTCGATCACTTCGGGGCAGGTGCCGCTGGTGATGTGGCGGCCGGGGCGGGTGATGGCGCGGCGGGGCCTTTGCCCTTCTTTTTCTTCCGCATCTTCTTCGGTCTGTCACCGGCTTTCAGATTGCCGGCGGTGGGGGCCAGTTTGGTCAGGACGGCTTGCAGGCGCTGCCGGGCGGCGGCTGCGGGTTCGCTTTGCCCGTCAACCGGAACGGGCTTTTCCACAAAGGGCGCGTCCGTCATGTCAAAGAGCGCGCCGCTTTCGGTGAGCTTCCAATCACGCTCGCGGGCATACCAGCCATTCCCGAGCTGCACAAAAACCCAGTCACGCGGCGATCCTTTCTCACCATGCAATGGCAGCGCAAAACTGTGACCATCAATGGTTAGGCCTTCGGGGAGAGTGGCGCCGGCGACTTCGGCGAAGGTGGCGAACATGTCGGTGAAGTCGATGAGGTCATGGTTCACCTTGCCCGCGGGGGTGGTGCCCTGCCAGTTGGCGATTAGCGGCACGCGGCTGCCGCCTTCGAGCAGCGAACCCTTTTCGCCATTGACGATGCGCCCGCTTATCGGTGATGCCTCACCCTTGGTGCCATTGTCACCACTAAAGACAATGAGAGTCTTTTCGCGCAGGCCGAGCTTGTCGAGTTCGGCAACGATTTCGCCGATCTGTTTGTCGAGATAAGCGACGTTTTCCTCGTAGAGATTGCCGCCTTCTTTGCTGTCCGGTGTGCGCAAAATGGGGCGGTGTACGAGGTGGCTGGCGTAATACAGGAAGAACGGGCCGGCCTTTTTCCGGCGGATGAAATCAAGCGCAAACTGGTGCATCAGGTTGGGTTGATAGGCGTCCTTTTCCGCTTTCACGGTCTCGCCGTTTTTGAGATAGCTGTCTTGCCAGAACCAGCCGCCAGCGGTCGGATCGCTGAGGTATTCATCGAAGCCCCAATCGGAGGGCGCCGCGCCGACCTGCCGCCATTTGCCGGCCTGAGCGGTGGCATAACCGGCCTGCTTCAGCACCTTGGCAATGCCGATCTCCTTCGCCGGTGAGGGCGTGCCGGCGTTGCCATTGGTGGTGCCGCCGGTGCGGAAGACGTAACGACCGGTCATCAGCGTGCAACGCGAAGGGCCGCACAACGGGTTGGCATAACATTGAGTGAAGCGGGTGCCCGATTGCGCCAGCGCGTCAATGTTCGGCGTCTTGCCTTTGAAGCGGTCGGAGCCGTAGCAGCCGACTCCGTCGATGCCGTAGTCATCGGCAAGGATGAAGACAATATTGGGCTTGGCCGGTGCGTCCGCCGCGTGGGCGCTGCCGCTGAGAATTGCGAGGGCGAGGAGCAGAAGGGTGGAAATTCGGATCATGGCGCCGGTGAAACGCAGCGGCGCGGCGATCCTTACACCACCTCAAAGCGATACACGTCGACGGCGTTCTTTCCCGCCTTGGCGATCGGGCGCGGTTCGGGCTGGGGGAAGCCGTTGAGGTCGACGGCGCGGGCGCGCACTTCGTATTTGCCGGGTGGCAGGCCTTTGAGCGTCGCGGACCACGAGATCATGCTGTAGCGCAGCGGCCAGGTGGTTGGCTGTCCGGTGCGCGGATCAAAGCCGAGCACTTGTTTGGCGGAAACACCGGGCGGCAGGATGGGGCTCCAATCGGCGGGCGGAGCTTCGAGGTCGCAGGGCGTCCACTTCGCGCTGCGGTAGGTGGCATCATCAATGGCGATCGGCGCGGCGCCGGCTTCGATCCGATGCAGCCAATGCTCCACGCGTTGCAGTCCCGACAAGCCGGCCAGGACGAGACCGCTGATGAAGACGGGCTGATTCGCGGGGAGTTTGTCGGGCAGGTCGTCGATATACGCAGCGGTTTTCTGGTAGGATTCGGGATCGTTGTTCTGGTTGGCGTAGGTGTCGTTGGCCTTGAAGTCATTGGTCAAAGCGATCTGCCGCAGCCACTTGATGGATTTGAAACCATGCGCCCACGGAATGATCATGCGCACCGGCCCGCCGCGCTCCAGCGAGATCGGCTTGCCATTGAGACGATAGGCGAGGAAGGCGGGCAATTCCCCCGGCGGTGTTTCCATCGCCTGCGTGTAGCTGAGCGAGGACTGGAAGAGCTGCTTGGGATCGTCATTGTGAAAACCCCAGTAGTAGATGCGCCGCACATTGCGCAGCGGCCCGCAGAGCCGCAGCACCTCGCGCAGCGGCACGCCTTCCCACAAACCCTGGCCGAGCGGCGTCGGAATGTTCAGGCACTGCATCGCCTTGAGAAAACGCACCTCATGCTTCTTGCCGAGCTCCATCAGCGCCGGTACATCGAGCGCGGTGCCGTCTGCCAAGGTCAACTGTTTGGTTAGGCTGGCCAGTTCCTTGACGATCTCGCTGGTGAAAGGATCGGCAATGACCTCCAGCCGCCAAGTTTCCGGCGTCAGCCGCGCCTGCACCAGAGCCTCGCCGGTAAGCGTGTGCGGCTTCGGGTTACCCCGCGAGACATCCTCAAAATGCTCCGCCGGCGTGAGCAGCGGATGCGGGAACCCGGTGTTGCCCGGCGTCGGCCGCAACTTGGACTTCGGCGGCGCGGCCGGAGCCGCAGTCTGCGCAAAACCCGAGCCCGCCCCCGCCCCCGCCATCGCCGTCACCGCCAGAGCAGAGGTGGTGCGTACAAACTCACGGCGCGTCAACGCATCGGCAGCAGGCTTGGGATTCATGGCAGAAAGCAGCTTGCCGGATACGGGGCAGGGAAGGCAAGCTTTCCGTTTCAGTGAAAGTAGTCATGCGCTTCAGCGCGTGACAGCGCGGCAGGCCGCCTCGCCGCCTTCTCGCCCAAGCCGAGCCTGTGCGAGCTAAAGCTCTGCACGACTTTGCTGCCGCCCATCACCGTGAAACGCGCCAGCGAAAGTAGTCATGCGCTTGAGCGCGTGACAGCGCGGCAGGCCGATTCGCTGTCTTCTCGCCCAAGCCGAGCCTGTGCGAACTAAAGCTCTGCACGACTTTGCTGCCGCCCATCAAGCATGAAATGGTCGGGTGCTGATTCTTGACAAATGAGTCAGCGAATCAAGCGAATGAAGATGGGGAAAAACTGAATTCTTTCGAAGAAGACGAAGCAATCGCTGGCAAGAGTTAGACCGGTTCTCAAAAAACCTGTCTGCAACTCGACGGCCCATTCTTCGCTCTACGAGCTACGAAGGGCAGGCGGGACGGCACGACTGGCGGCGTTTCTCGCTTGGCCGTTATTGACTTAGTCTAATAGCGCCCGGCGCTCGTCAATTCAATCAGACAATCTTTTCGAGAACCGGTCTAACGCCAGACCCTTTCATACCGACCATCACTACTGGGCGACCATCAGCCGGAGGAATCTTCGATTACCGGCAGCCATCGGCACACTGTCGCGCACGGTGATGGTGCGGAGGCCGGCGTTGAGGGTGCTGCTGACTTCGACGAGGCCGGTGGCACTCCAAGTCGCGAGGTCGGGGCTCGCTTCGACGGTGTAGGTCATGCCGGCGGGGGTAGGCTCGGGGCGGGTGTAGATGAAGGTGAGGTAGTCGCTGCCGGTGTCGGTGGTGCGGCCGTAGCTGAGGCGGCCGGCATTGCCGTTCACGCTCGGGGCGAGGCCGAGGGCGTATTTGATGAGGTTGGGCAGGCCGTCGTTCGCGGGGGTGGCGGTGGCACTGCCTGCGCCGCTGGCGTCCATGGGGAGGTTGTTGGCGAGAAGCCAGTTTTGATAGCCGGTAGCGGTGCCTGGGGCGGGCTGCGAAAAGTCATACCACTGGTCGCCGCCTGCGGTTTCCTGGCTGAGGAGGTAGTAGCTGGCATTGGCAGCGAGGGCGACTGGCGAGGCGAGCGGGGTATAGGCGAACTGCCCGCCGAGTGCGCCGAAGGTGGCGACGCTGGCGCTTGCAACGTCGGTGCCGGTGATGGAATCGACGAGCTTGACGGTGTGGGTGCCGGTGTTGCCAGGGACGACCCAGCGGCCGAGTTGGCTGACGAGGGCGGAGGTGGCTCCGGTGGTGATTTTCATGCCGAGCCAGCCGGTGTAGTCGTTGCGCAGCGTGGTCATGCTGTGGCCGGTGGTGAAGGGCTGATCGGGGAGTGAGTATCTGAAACTGAGCGGCACGTAGCAGTTGTTGGCGCTGTAGGCGGCGACGTAGGTGGTGCCGCTGGAGTAAACGGCGTTGTTCACGGTGACCACGGTACTGTTGTAGGTTAGGCTAGTGTTGCCTTCATACCACTGGTCGCCGCCGTTAGTCTCCTGGCTGACGAGGTAGTAGGCGGTATTGGCGGCGAGGGTGATGGGGGCGGTAAGCGCGACGTATTTGATCCCAACCGGTGCGCCTGCTGTGGCGATGGAGACAGAGCCGCCGGGCACGTCGGCATCGGTAGCGGCATCGACCAGCTTGATGGTGTGAGTGCCGGTGTTCCCGGAGATGACCCAGCGGCCCAGTTCGCGAATGACGACGGGATTGTCTCCGATGGTGAACTTCATGCCGAGACGGCTGTCGGAATTGTTGCGGATGGTGGTGCTGAGGCTCTGGCTGGTGAAGAAGTTCTGCACCGGCGGGTAGTAAATGAAACTGGTGGGCACATAGCCGTTTCCGGGCGGGGTATCGGCCTGGTTGAAAACGAGGCTGTTGGCGGACCAGACGGCGTTGCCGATGGTGGCCACGCTGCTGTGCAGGAGGCTGGTGCCGGTGGCCCAGGAGGAACTGCCCGCCGTGCCGGTGGCGCAGAGACGATATTCATAGATGACCCCGGGCAGCGCGGTCGTGTCGGTGAAACCGGTCGTGTCCGCTGCGAGGGTGGCGAGCAGGGTCCAGGCGCCATTGGCAGCGCGGCGCTCGATCTGGAAGCCGGTTTCGTCCGCGGAGTTGTCGGACCAGGCGAGGTCGAAGCTGCTGACGGCGCCGGGCGTAGCGGTGAGAAAACCGGGGCGCAGCGGCTCCAGCGGCGCGTAGGTGAACTCCAGGGTGGGCGGCGCGGCGATGGCGTGCTCGCGGGAGGCGAAGGTCATGCTCGAGTTCGCTGCCGCATTGCTGATGGCGAGGGTGACGAGGTTGTTGGCACCTTTGTTGTCGATGAGGTTTTCGGGAGCGATCCCGACTCCGACGACACTGCCGTTGGCCGGTGGAGGGGAAAAATAAAAGAGATTGCCGAGCGCGAGGATGGGGGCCAGAAACCCGGTGCCAGCGGTGTTGTTTTGTGGCGCGTTGTTCCAGGTGAGGCCGGATTCGGCCCAAGTGTCGGAGCTTTCGCTGTTGAGCAGGGAGGTGTTGCCGTTGAAGAAAGTGCCGCCGCTGATGCCCTCGGTGCTGAGGACGGTGAGCTTGAGGGTGGCGGTCTTGAAGGTGGCGGCAGGCAGGCTGTTGAGGTCGAAGCGGAAGTAGGCTTTGCTGGTGGTGGTGACGCGGCTGACCAGAATGGAGTCCTGCGTGCCGAGAGCCGCATCCGGCGTGTCGGCGCGCACACCGGCATCCGCATTGCCCGCGCCGGCGGTGGTCAGGGAAAAGGTGCGATCCGCTGGCGTTGTGGCCAGGTGCTGAGGTGTGCTCCAGCCGCCATCGCCCACGCTGTTGTAGGCGCGGATACGGTATTCGTAGGCGGTGTCCAGGGTGAAGTTGTAATCGGCATAGGAGGTGGTGGTGCCGGAGGGGATGTCGAAGACATCGACGCTGCCATCATCCCCGCGGCGCTCGATGCGATAGCCGGCGGCAAGGCTGGCCGTGCCCCAACTGAGATTGGTGAAGCTGGGGTCGTAAACGACATCCGTGCCGCCATAGTAGGAGAGAGTGAGTCCAGTGGGCGCTCCAGGCAGCGTGGTGAAATCCTCGATGGTGATGTTCTGAAAGGTGGCGAGCTGGAAGTCGCCGAGGTAGGTGCTGCTCGCGGCCCAGTCATTGGAGAAGTGGAAGATGCCCCACAGGGCGGTGGCGGGCATGGACGGGACGGTGGTGGTGCCCAGCGAGACCCAGTTCGTGCCATCGGCGGAGACTTCGCCGATGAAAGTGGTGCCGGTGCGGGTGAGGCGCAGCCAGCGCGGGGTGTCCAGGTTGTTGTCCGTGCTGGGCGTGACGGTGGTGGAGCCGCCGACGGTGGTGCGGTAGGCGAGCTTGCTGCCAAAGGTGCCGGTGTTGCTGTTCACCGCCGTGGCGGCGGAAAAGGTATTATTGGCGGTGGAGGCGCGCACCATCACGGCGATGTAAGCATTGCCCTGAAGCGGCACCCCGCTGGGCACATAGGCTGTCATCACCCCGTCGCCAGTGCGGCTTTGATAAATGAAGCGTCCGGCCTCCGCAGTGGCACCGCTGGTGACCCCGGCACCGCCGAGCGTGGCATCGCCGATGGCACCCTCCGCGCTCACGGACGGTGAGTTGTCCGTGAGGCT
>JAXMIV010000617.1:0-2682 GCA_034377045.1 Prosthecobacter sp.
AATGGTACGCGCCGCGCATGACATCAGCCCGGCCATGATTCCGCCGCTGGTGCAAATCGAGGTGAAGGAGGAAACCGCGCTGGAGCCGGGCAGGCATTTCTTCGAGGCGCCCAATCCCCTGCCCTACAAACTGGCGGACACGCCGGTCTCCATCGGGCGCCTGATGCGCGGCAACGTGGCCGAGTATTCACTGACCGTCAGCGCTGCCAAAGCGGCTGATCTCATGCGGCGGCCACTGCAAATTCGCTGGCAAGTTTTGCAGGGTGACCCCAAGGCGATTGAAATCCTGCCATCCGAGTCCGGAACAGAAGCGCGGCTGCGAATTCGGTGGCAACCGCCCATGATCGCAGCCGGCGGCATTCGCAGCCATCGGATCGACATCGGTGTCTTCGCCAGCAACGGCATCACCGTCAGCACGCCCGCCTTCCTCAGTTTTTATCTGTTGCCTAACGAAAGGCATTTCTACGATGCCCAGGGCCGTGTGGCGGAAATCTACTGCCGGGCCCACAATCCTGATCTGGGCCTGCCGGTGAGCACCGGTGATCGACGCTGGCTGAAGCTGATGCTGGCGGTATCCGTCAAAGCGGACGGGCTGCGCAGCCGTTTGATGGAGCGGTTGCTGACCGCCGAGGAACGCATTGCCATTCAGACCGAGTGGCTGCGGCTGAATGAAAGGGTACATGCCGTCGAGGAGCAGGAGGGCCGGTCCGGCGACAAGGAACGCGCGGCAAAGTTGCGCGCTGAATGGGAAACCGACCTGGCGGCCTCATTGAATGCGCGATTGCCCGGCGGACGCCATCTGACGCTGCGTGAGACTTTGGAAAAGGTGCTCACCGCCATCACCGAGTTTGCCGATCTGTATCCGTCATTTCAGACGGAACTCGATGCCCTCGCGAAGAAGTCGATCAAGACCACCGCGCCCTCGGAGGTGCGCGCGGAAGTTGTTCGCCTCATTGATTTGGGGGTGCTCATCGAACAGGCTTCGGGCAGCGTTCTGCCTGTCTCACCCGCTGACAAACTGACGCCGGCCGAACTGTACTACTTGAGCGGTTTGAATCTGACGCTGCTGAGCCAGGTATTGTTTCCCGAAGCGCTGGAGCGCTCCACGGCGCCGGCCTGGGTCGATCCGCGTCTGACCACGCCGAAGCCCTGGCGCGACGTTTGTCGCTACGACGAGAAGACCGGGGCCTTGGCGGGCTGGATGCGTCATGGCGGCGGGCGTGTCGCCGCCTTTGATGCGGAAGGCCGCTTCCTACCGCAGGGCTTCAAGCATCCCGAAGCCGCGGAATCCGTTACTTACGAAAAGAATGCGAACGGGTTGTTGGAGTGGCGCATTCGCTGAAGCTTTGCCATCATCCATGCTCACTATGCGTTTCATCCTCTTCGCCCTCCTGATCGCCACCAGCCTGCGGGCCAAAGATCTGCAAACGGATGTCTGTGTCTATGGCGCCACACCCGGAGGCATTGCGGCGGCCATCGCGGCGGCGAAGTCCGGCTGTGAGGTGATTCTGGTGGAGCCAACGGCGCGCATGGGTGGATTGGCCACGTGCGGTTTGGCACACACGGACTTCCATTCGTTGGAGTCGCTCACGGGCACGTTTCTGGAATTCAGCCAGCGGGTCAAAGCTTATTACATCAAGGAGTACGGCGCGGATTCCGAGCAGGTGAAGGCCTGCTTTGAAGGCACCTTTGCCGAACCAAAAGTAAATCTTTTGATCTTTGCTGAGATGCTGAAGGAGCAAAAGCGGATCCAGGTGAAACAAGGCTGGGGCCTGCCTGTGGCGGCGGCCATGGATCAGGGGGGCCGGCGCATCGGCTCCGTGTCGTTTCGAGAAGGCGCGCAGGAGATCTCGCGCATTCAGGCGAAGGTCTTTGTCGATGGCTCTTATGAAGGCGATCTCATGGCCAAGGCGGGTGTGAAGTATCGCGTGGGCCGGGAAGGGCGGGATGAATACGGTGAATCGCTGGCGCCGGAAAAGGCGGACGGCCAGCTCCAGGCCTACAACTTCCGGTTTTGCGCCACGGATGATTTCGCCAACCGGGTGCCGATCACCGCACCAGCGGGCTATGATCGCAAAGAGTTTCTGGACGTGCTGCCGGTGCTGGCCAGCGGGGTGATCGACCGGGTTTTCGGCTACCCGTCCCGCTGCATCGTCAAGGCGCAGACGCCGGCCTTGCCCAACCACAAGTATGACATCAATGACGTGTCCCGCGGCATCGTACGCCTGTCGATGCCCGGGCGCAATCTGGGCTGGCCTGAAGGAGACGCGGCGGAGCGGCAACGCATCTCTGCTGAACATCTGCGCTACAATGTGGGCCTGCTTTATTTTTTGCAGAATGATGAGGCGGTGCCGGCGAAGATTCGTGAGCCGGCGCGTGAGTGGGGCTGGTGCAAGGATGAGTTTGTCGAGACCCAGCATCTGCCGCCGCAACTTTATGTTCGGGAAGCGCGGCGCCTGACGGGCCAGCATGTGTATGCGCAAAAGGACAGCGAGCATGCCGCCGGCGATGCCCGCGCGGTGCTGCACCGCGACTCGATCGCCATGGGTGATTATGGCAACAATTGCCACGGCACCTCCCATGAAGGGCCGCAGATCGGCAGCTCCCACGGCGGTGAGTTCTACAATCCGGTGCCACCTTACCAGATCCCCTATGGCGTGCTGGTGCCCAAAGAATGCGAAA
>JAXMIV010000618.1:0-6538 GCA_034377045.1 Prosthecobacter sp.
AGCAGGTGTTTCATGGGGAAGGGCAGGGTAGGGCGTAGGCAAACGTGAAGGCAAGGCCGATTCTTTGCGGGAAGCGGCAAAAGCGGCTGTTTGCAGACCGCGTTTCCCACCTCGAATGACGATTCTCACTGGCACGCTGCACGAGAGCCGCCATCATGGACGACCATGGCGTTCCGCAAAGAAGTCACCCTGTCCCTCCAAACCTTTCTGTTTCTGGCCGTATTCGCCATCGGCCTGGGAGCGTTTTACCGGCTGCCCGGATTGGAGCGCCGGCCCATGCACGCGGATGAAGCGATCCTGGCGGTGAAGCTGGGAGAGTTTTGGGACACCGGACACTTTGCCTATGATCCGCACGACTATCACGGACCGGCGTTGCATCAGGTGAGCTGGTTGTGGGGACATCTGGCGCGCTGGGACGGTCCGCACACCTGGACAGAGGCGCAGGTGCGCATGGTCGCGGCGGTAGGCGGATTGGCGCTGCTGCTGATCACGCTGCTGTTCACCGATGCGCTGGGGCGAATCGGCACGGCGTGGGCGATGATCTTCATGGCGGCGTCACCGATGATGGTTTTTTACAGCCGCTACTTCATCATGGAGATCCTGCTGGTGGCGCTGGTGGCGTTATCGCTGGCGTCGTTTTGGCGTTACTCGCAGAGCGGCGCGCGGGGGTGGCTTTTGCTGGGAGGCGGGGCGTTGGGATTTCAGCACGCGACGAAGGAAACGTTTGTCCTCAATGTGGGTGCGGCGCTATGTGGCTGGATCGCGGCGCGCGTGCTGGCGGGTGAGTTTGTACCGCGGCGGAGCAATGGTTTCAGCTTTGGCAATCCCACCATCCGAGGCCGGACGGAGCGGCCGTGGCTGTGGGTCCTGGTGCCGGCAGTCTTGGTTTCGATCCTGGCGTTTTCAGAAGGATTCAGGGATTGGCAGGCGGTGAAGGACAGCGTGCTGACCTATGGCAACTACGTGGAGCGCAGCGGCGGCAGCGGTCATGAGAAGCCGATGTCGTACTACCTCATGCTGATCTTTGGGCACCGGGACAAGGTGATCTGGTCGGAGGGAATGATAGGCGGGCTGGGCCTCATCGGCATGCTTTATGCCTTTTTAGGAGATCATAAGAACGGGCCACGGCACGCCTTTCTGGTTTTCTTGAGCGTCTATACCCTGGCGCTTTTCACGGTGTATTCGATCCTGAGCTACAAGACACCATGGTCCATCCTTTCGGCGCAGTATGCGCTGACACTGCTCGCCGGTGTGGGAGGCGGGGCGATCTGGAATTGGTTGAGCAATCGCATGGCGCGCTTTGTCGTCACTCTCCTGTTTCTGGCGGGGGTGTGGAATTTGTGCGACCAGACCAGCACGATCACGGGAAGCCATCCGAAGCCCAGTTTCGAACTGAGCGCGGACCCGAGCAATCCGTATGCTTATTCGCACACACTGCCGAAGGTGCTGAAACTGGTGGCGGAGGTGAAACGGATCGCGGCGGAACGAGGGGATGCTTTCAGCGCCCAGGTGGTGAGCGTTGACCAGGGTTGGCCGCTGCCGTGGTACTGGCGCAATCTGCCGCAGATCGGTTATCAGGCGCATTTGCCGAGGATCATCAATGCACCGGTGGTGCTCCTGGATGCCGAGTTTGTCGAGGCCGCTAAAATCAAGATGGCGGGGCAGGGTTATGATCAGGGGACCGGGTATGGTCTGCGGCCGGGTGTGATGCTGGTGATGTTTGTGAAGCAACCGCCAGCACCGCCGCTGGCACCCGCGATTTCCTTGCCACCGACTCCCTTGCCGATCCCGGCCGAGTCGGCAACGGGAATGCCGCAGACAATGAGCGCGCCGCCGCCGGCGTTTTCACCAACGCTGCCGGCGTTTCCGGGAACCGGAACCACGGTACTACCTGCTGTTAGGCCATGAATTCGTTGCATCGCTTTGAGCAGCATGCGATGGCGACGACCTTTGAGGTGATCATCGGCCAGGAGGAAGTGGACGAGTCCTATGCGGCACAGGCCGCCGAAGCGGTGTTTGCGGAGATCGCCCGTTTGGAGGAGGAGTTGAGCCGCTTCAGGCACACGAGCGACATTTGGCGCCTTAGCCAGCTTGGGGCGGGAGAGAGCCTCAAGGTGTCACTCGCGGCCTGGGATTGCCTGTGCCTGGCGAAGGCGATGCATGAAGAAACCGGCGGGGCTTTTGACATCACGGTGGGGCCGCTGATGATGCTTTGGCGCGCTGAGGACCAAAGCTTGAGGCAGCCGGATGTGCGTGACCTGGAACTGGCGCGCGCCGCCGTGGGTTCCCACCTCTTTGAACTGGATGAAGATGATTTTCGCGTGACGGTGCGGGCGGATCACATGGTCTTTGATCTGGGCGCGGTAGGGAAGGGCTATGCGCTGGATCAGGCGGCGGATTTGCTGCGCGAGTGGAGCATTCACAACGCGTTTCTGAACGCGGGAGACAGCACGTTGCTGGCCTTGGGCCATCCGCCCGGCGAGGAGGCCTGGTCGGTGACGCTGGCGGATGGCGCGCGCTTGATGACCTTGAAGGATCGCGCGCTCAGCGGCTCCGGCTTTGCGGTGAAGGGTGCGCACATCATGAACCCGCGCACCTTGCAGCCCATGCCGGTGCAGAGCGCGCGCACCTACGCCCTGGCGCCGACCGCCGCGTTGTCAGACGCGTTATCCACGGCCTTTACCGTGATGTCGTCGGAAGAGATTGCGGCACTTTGCGCAAGATATCCGGATGTCGAGGCGCTGGTGGTGGAGGGCGCCGGCTAACTACTCGGACTTCACGGCGTCCCAGACCTTGGTGTATTTAGCGATGTCGGGGCCCAGATCTTGGATGACTTCGCTTTTGGCTTTGATCTCGGCGGGAATGGTCACGGCGGGATTTTCGAGGAAGTCTTTGCCGACAAGTTTCAACGCTTCGGTATTGGGGCAAAGATAGCCCATCCACTCCATGTTCTCGGCGGCGACCTTGGGGTCGAGAAGGAAGTTGATCAGGGCGTGAGCGAGCGCTGGTTGAGGGGATGATTTGGGAATGACCATTTCGTCGCAACTGGCGGTCACGCCTTCACGGGGAATGAGGATGCCGACCTTGTCGTTCTGCTGCGTCACCTGAAAGAGGTCGCCACTATAACCGTGGACGAGGCGGAACTCGCCGGAGTCGAGGCCCGCTTTATAGCCTTCGTTGTCGAACTTGGCCGCGTTCTTTTTCCAGCGCAGCAGGACCTCTTTGGCGGCGGCGAGCTGGGCGTCGTCGCGGGTGTTGATGCTGTGGCCGAGGAACTTCAAGGCAGCGCCGATGGTTTCACGCATGTCATCGAAGAGGGTGATGCGCTGGCTCAAGTCCGCGCGGTCGAACATCGCCCAGGTGGGTTGGGGGTCTTTGACCTTGTCCTTGCGGTAGGCGATCACGGCATAACCAAGGGTGTAGGGAACACTGCGTTTCATGGTGCGATCGTGCACCTTGGTGAGAATGTCCGGATCGATAAACTTCAGATTGGAGAGCCTGGCGGAATCAAGATCCAGCAAAAGGCCTTCCTGCTCCATGAGCTGGATCATGTAACTGGTGGGGAAGATCAGATCGTAGCCGGTCGCGCCCGCTTTGAGCTTGGCGTACATCGTTTCATTTGAATCGAAGGTGTCGATGACGACTT
Source organism: Prosthecobacter sp. (assembly GCA_034377045.1). GTDB lineage: Bacteria > Verrucomicrobiota > Verrucomicrobiia > Verrucomicrobiales > Verrucomicrobiaceae > Prosthecobacter. The sequence continues at coordinate 3,647 of JAXMIV010000618.1, forward strand.
TGCAGTCGTTCGCCCTCTCGAACTTGGTAATGACATCGGGGCTCACATAGTCAGCCCAAGTGTACACATGGAGAGTCTCGGCGCCGAAGGCGGAGACCGTGAACAGGAGAAGCGGAATGAGGAATTTCATGAGGAGCGGCGTTGTAAGCGGAAGCTGAGAGCAGCGGCAATAAAGGTGAGGCTGATCATCAGGGTGCTCAGGGCATTGATGACCGGGAGGTTGCGGCTGGTTTTCATCATGCTGGCGACGCGCAGGGGCAGGGTGGTCGTGCCAGGACCGGAGACGAAGAAGGTGATGACGTAGTCGTCGATCGACAAGGTGAAGGCCAGGAGGCCGCCGGCGAGAATGCCGGGCGCGAGAAGGGGGATGAGGACTTTGCGCGCGGCCTGCGAGCGATTGGCGCCAAGATCGCGGGCGGCATCCAGCAGGGTAAAGTCAAAGTCCTGGAGGCGGCCGAGGACCACCATTGCCACATAGCTGGTGCAAAAGGTGGTGTGCGCGATCCAAATGGTTAGCATGCCGGTTTGCACACCCAGGGCGACAAAGAGAGCGAGCAGGGACATTCCCATGAGGATGTCAGGCAGCGCCAGGGGCATCATGACCAGGGTATGATGGACGGATTGCAGGCGTGAGCGAAAGCGATGCAGGGCCAAAGCGGCAAGGGTGCCTAACAGCATGGATGCCAAGGTGGCGCCGATGGCGACCTTGAGCGTGACGACGACTGAATCCCAGACATCGCCGGCCTGCCAGAGTTTCTCATACCAAGTCCAGGTGAATCCCTCCCAGGTGCCGCCGAAGCGGGAGGCATTGAAGGAGTTTACGATGAGAACGACCAGGGGCGCATGAAGAAAGACCACCACCGCGAGGGTGATGAGGAGAGGAATGGAAGAGCGCTTCATCAGTCCCGGCCCTCCTTTCGGCTGCGCCAGGCAATGCGGAGGGTGGGGATGAGGACAATGAGCAGAAGTGCGCCTGAGAGGGCGCTGGCCAAAGGCAGATTGCGGTCGCTAAAGGCTCGTTGCGCAATCTTATTGCCAATCATTTCATCGCCCGTGCCACCGACGATTTGCGGAATCACGTATTGGCCGAGGGAACTGACGAGTACGATGACTGCGGCGGCGACGATGCCCTGCCGGATCCCGGGGACAAAGACCTTGCGGAAAGCCTGCCAGCCGGTCGCACCCAAATCACGGGCGGCATCGAGGAGGGTGAAATCAAACTTCTCCGCCGCGGCGTAAAGCGGCAGGATGGCAAAGGGAAGCTGCGTGTAAATGAGTACCAGGAGGACGGCGCCGGCGTTGTTCAGCAGCAGCGTGTCTTCACTGGCGAGGTGCAACCAAACTAGGGCCTGCTTGACCAGACCCTCCGGATGCAACAGCGACTTCCAGGCGAAGACGCGAATGAGAAAGTTGGTGAGGAACGGGAGAACGATGAGCAGCAACAGGAAATGCCGCCACCGAGGTGTTACGCGCGCCATGTGCCAGCACATGGGCAACGCTAATGCCAGGCAAGAGAGGGTGGTGGCGGCACTCAACCAAAATGTCCGCCACATGACGGGCAGGTAGATGGGATTGCCGAGTGCTTTGACGGTTTCCAGCGTCCAGCCTTCTCCCACCCCGCCACGCAGATCGCCGGGGCGAAAGGCAATCGCCAGGATGAGTACCGCGGGGATGGCAAAGAAAACCACCAGCCACGCCAGGGATGGCAGGGTGAGGAGCAATTCCTGGCGGCGGCGCTTCATGTGAGTTTTAGCTTTTCACCAACCGGCAGTCCTGGGGCTCGAAGCTCACCCATCGCGTCATGCCCACCACGGGTGCGGGCTCGTTGGCGACGGAGCGATCGAGTTGGCGTTGGATATGGATGCGATGTTCGCCGCAGCGAAGCCGCAATCGTGTGTGCGGCCCGAAGTAGATCACCTCTTCGATGATGCCGCGAAAAAAATTGACGTGCTCATGTCCGGGCGGAAGCTCCGGGGATAGACGCAGCTTTTCCGGCCTAACCATGAGTCGAACAAGCTTGCCCAAGGGATGATCACCAGAGTCGAGCGCCCAAATCGGGCCGAGTCCCCGGACATCGACTCGAACACGATCGGTCGGTGGATTCTCCACGATCGTGCCTTCGAAGAAATTGGCGTCGCCAATGAAGGAGGCGACGAAGGTCGTCGCGGGAGATTCGTAAAGCATGGCGGGAGCGGCCACTTGCTCGACTTTGCCCTCGTTGAGGACGGCGATGCGGTCACTGAGACCGATGGCTTCGCCTTGATCGTGGGTGACGTAGATGAAGGTGGCGCCGACCTGGGCGTGTAGCGCGGTCAATTCGGAAAGCATGTGCTGGCGCAGCTTGAGATCGAGCGCGGCCAGAGGTTCGTCGAGCAGGAGAACTTGCGGTTCATTGACCAGGGCACGGGCGATGGCGACACGTTGGCGCTGGCCGCCGCTGAGTTGCGCGGGGCGTTTGTGGGCGTGCTCCTTGAGGCGAATGAGGGTGATCATGCGTTCCACGGCGCTGCGAATTTCGGTCTGCCGTTTCTTAGCCATCTTCAGGCCAAAGGCGATGTTTTCCCAAACGGTGAGGTGAGGAAAGAGGGCGTAGTTTTGGAAGACGGTATTTACCGGCCTGCGCTCCGGCGGCAGGCCGGTGATGTCCTGGCCATTGAGGAGGATGCGACCGCTGTCAGGTTGTTCGAAACCGGCGAGCAAACGCAACAGGGTAGTCTTGCCGCAGCCACTAGGGCCCAGGAGCGAGAACACCTCGCCCTGAGAGATCTGGAGCGACACGCCGCCTACGGCCCGAAGGGAACCGAAGCATTTGGTGACGCCGTCGATGACAAGAAATTCCTGCACGCGCGAGCTTGCCGCGTGCGGGAGGTATTTCAACCGAGTCGCGTATTA
>JAXMIV010000619.1:0-3669 GCA_034377045.1 Prosthecobacter sp.
GGTCGGATTGGAAATCTGGGCTGGCCAGGTGCTGGATTCAAAGGGTCTCGGATGAGACATATTTATCACAACTTTTACAGTTTCCATAAATAACATATTGCTAGGCTCTCACCTCCCTGGTATTTTGTGAGTCGATGAAGCGTCTTCAGATTCTGTTCACCTCGCTCCTGGCGTGCCTCGCCCTCCAGGCGGGCGCCCAGAGCATTCCCGTCAACGGGGTGGATCGGGACGGTTATGGAGGCGTGTATGATATTGACGGCGCCAATTACTGGTGGATGTGCATCGAGCCCTCCGGCACGCCCTCTGCCGGCCCGGGCGAGTCTTTTATCGCGGATGCCCTGACCTTTGGCGATGGCTGGAGCCAGCAGAACTCCGAGCGCTACACCTACTACAATGTCACCAATCCCGGCGCCCTGACCACGGTGGTGCCGAAGCAGGTGGCGGTCATGGAATACGTCCTGGATACCTACCTTCCCTGGGACACGCTGGCGGGTGCCTCGGGCCGCTTCATCGAGCAGGACAGCAACTCGGCGAACTACGCCAACGATGATCCCTTCTACAATGCCTTCTTCGCCGTGCAGAACTTCCTCTCCGAAATGTACGGCAAGGAAGCGCAAAGCGACTTCGCCACCGATCTGAGCATCAACTTCGTCGACTACTACGACGGCAACCTCACCGACGCCGGCGTGGCTCGCTCAGCGATCTTTGCGGCGATTTTGGATGATGTGGAAGCCAAGGATGGCGCCAGTTTCTTCGACACCTACATCGCTCAGCATGGCTACTACATCGCCAACACCTCCTACCCGGAGGCCGATCCCAACAACTGGCAGGATGCGCTGATCATCTCGTCTTTCGTGGCGGTGCCGGAACCTTCGGGCGCCCTGCTCATTGGCTGCTTCGGTGCCATCGTCCTCCTGCGCCGGTGCCGACGCGCTGGCCTGACACTCACCCGGTAGGTCCAAACAGGCTCTCGCCTGTCCTTTTCATGTCTCTCGAAGACACGTTTTACCCCCTGCTGCGGCTTTACGAAGCAGCACCCCAGCCTGTGCGGGCGGTCGCGGGACGCGCCTACCGCGCCCTGCCTGCCGCACTGCGCCACGGGCAGGGCTACCGACAATTTCAGCAGGAGGCGCGTGAGGTGGAGTCGTGGGATCAATCGACCATCGAACGCTACCAAATCGCCGCGCTGCGTGAGTCCCTCCTCACCGCCAATGCAGCCCCATTCTACCGCGAGCGTTTCGCGGCCCACGGCGTCAATCCCGCCAAATTTGAATCCTTGGAGCAGCTTGCCGATTATCCCCTGCTCACCAAACAAGAGCTCCTCACTCATTGTGACCAGATGGTGAACCCGGACCTCGCGCCGGGACAACGGCTATACATGACTACCGGCGGTTCGAGTGGCGTTCCCGTCGGTTTCTATCTGCACAAAGGCATCAGCCGGCCGAAGGAACAAGCCTACCTGGAGGCGCAGTGGGCGCGCCGAGGCTATCGTGTTGGCGATCGAGTGGCGGTGGTTCGGGGCGGAGTTACCTCGAACCGAGCAGAAGGCGCGATCAGCAAAGATGACGCCACACGCGACTGGCTCATCCTCTCCTCCTACCATCTCACGCCCAAGCGCCTGCCCGAATATGTCGCGGCCCTGAATGCCTTTCGCCCCAAGCACCTGCACGCCTACCCCAGCGCCGCCCTCATGTTGGCGCGCGGCTTGGAACAAGCGGGCCTGCGCCTCGATTTCCCGCTGGTCTCCGTTCTCTGTGGTTCGGAGAAACTCACGCCCGAATCCCAACGGTATCTACAGCAGGCCTTCGCCGCCCCCGTCTTTCATTGGTACGGCCACAGCGAGCGCGTGGTCCTCGCCGGCCAGGGTCGCCGGTCTAACCATCTTTACTTCTGGCCCACCTACGGCTTCGCCGAATTCGGCCCACCGGACGCAGAAGGCCACTGCGAAGTCATCGGCAACAGCTTCCACAATCACGCGATGCCGCTTATCCGCTATCGCACTGGCGACTACGTCAAGCTCGCCCAAAAGCCTGATGCCGAGTTTCCAACGATGCGCGAAGTCGAAGCCGTCATCGGCCGCGATCACGAATTCCTCATCAGCGCCACTGGCCGCCGCATTTCCCTGACCGCCATCAACATGCACGACCGCATCTTCGATGACCTGCTGGCCGTGCAGTTTTATCAGGAGCGTCCGGGCGAAGTCGAGTTTCGTTATCAACCCGGACCGAAGTGGCACAGCAGCCGCGAAGATGCCATGCGCGCCGGCCTGTCAAAGAAGCTAGGCGATGACTTCGTGCTGGTGCTGCGATGCGTTCAGGAAGTAGAGAAGACGCAGGCTGGAAAACATCGGTGGTTGATTAGCCTGTTAAAAAACGATCCCGTCTGATGCTGCAACTCGCCCAATACCAGGATGGCCGTCTTGAACTTCAAGACGTGCCCGCGCCTGCGCCGCCACCCGGTGGCATCCTGGTGCGCACGACCTGTTCGGTGATTTCGCCCGGAACTGAAAAGATGAAAGTGGAGCAGGCGCGGATGTCGCTGCTGCAAAAGGCGAAGGCGCGGCCGGATCAGGTAAGGAAGGTGCTCGATACCGCGCGCACGCTCGGCTGGAAGGCAGCGTTCGAAAAGGTGAAGAATCGCCTCGAATCGCCGGCGCCGCTTGGTTACAGCGCGGCGGGCGTCGTGGTGGCGGTGGATGCGCTGAACACGCGTTTTCAGGTCGGTGATCGTGTCGCCTGCGGCGGTGCTGAATGTGCCTTTCACGCGGAAATGATTGCCGTGCCGGATCTTCTTGCGGCCCCGGTTCCTGAAGGCGTCGAAGATTGGCAGGCCGCTTACACGACGCTGGCCGCCATCTCCATGCAGGCCGTGCGGCAGGCGGATGCGCGACTTGGGGACCGCGTTCTCGTGATCGGCCAGGGACTGGTGGGACAGCTCGCCCCCAATGTTCTTGCGGCATCGGGCGCTCGTGTGCTGGCGGTGGACTATATACAAGGACGATTGGACATCGCGCAAGCCATGGGCGCCGAGCGTGCGGTCAATCCGGCGCAATCCAGTGTCGAAGATGCCGTGCGCGAATGGACCAATGGCCACGGCGTCGATGCAGTCCTGCTCTGCGTCGGCGGCAAGGGCAGTGAGGCAGCCGATACCGCGATCGCCTGTCTTCGTGATCGCGGCGTGCTGGTGATCGTCGGCATTTACGATGCGGAATTGTCCTGGAAGGCCGCCTACATGAAGGACATCCAGGTGCGCTACTCGCGCAGCTACGGACCGGGCCGCTACGATCCCGAATACGAATGGGGCGGCCGCGATTATCCCATCGGTTACGTGCGCTGGACCGAGAACCGCAACTTCGAAGCCTGCCTTCACCTCATGAAGATCGGCGCGCTCAAGCTTGCGCCCGTCACCACCCGGCGCGCCGCCTTTGCGACTGCCGTGTCTGTCTATGACGACCTCATGCGCCCCGGCAACGCGGACATCGGCGTGGTGCTTCAATACGAGAGTACCACAGGCATCCTGCCTGTGACCAGTACCACAGGCGTCCCGCCTGTGAGGAATCCCACAGGCAGAATGCCTGTTCCACCTGACACAGGCAGAATGCCTGTGCTACACCCATCCCCTGACCGCGCCTTCATCCCCTACGACCCCACCAAACGCACCGATAAAACA
>JAXMIV010000620.1:0-3041 GCA_034377045.1 Prosthecobacter sp.
CGCTCGGCCTTCATGGTTGGGATGTATCAAACCACAACCGATACCCACCACATGCGGTCGCACCGTGACGACGATTTCCGCCTGTCGCCCGGCGTGCGGCCCATGACACATCGCCTACAGGACGCCGGATACCTAACCGCAAACATCAAAACCATCGGCGGCAAGCCGGTTGGCACCGGAAAACTCGATCTGAATTATGTCAATGAAGGCCCGATTTACCAGACCGACGACTGGGCCGCGTTGAAAAGCCACCAGCCGTTCTTCGCGCAGGTCAACTCGCATGAGGTCGAGTATGACATCTACGACCGCAGGAGCGCACAGAAAGAACGTGTCGAGTGGGTGGGTGAACGCGAACACGTGCCACACGCTATGCCGGAAAAGGTCACGCCACCGCCCTACTATCCGAACCATCCGGTGACGCGGCAGGAGTGGGCGCGCTACTTAAACTCGGTGTCGGGCATGGACCTGCGGATCGGCTGGGTGCTCGATCAGCTTCGCAGTGATGGCCTCGAAGATGACACCATCGTCATCTTCTTTGCCGACAATGGCCGCCTGGAGCCGCGCGGCATCCATTGGTGTTATGACAGCGGCCTGCGCGTGCCGATGATCATCCGCTGGCCGAAGCATTTTCCGCCGCCCGCGAACTGCAAGCCGGGCAGTGTGAATGGGCAAGTCATCAGCCTCATCGATGTCACCGCTACCACGCTGGACCTCGCCGCGATTCCCAAGCCACCATTGATGCAGGGCCGAGTCATCGTCGGCGACCAGGCCGAATCACCGCGCCCTTTCGCCTTCGCCGCGCGTGACCGCATTGATGAAACGGTGCAGCGCATTCGCTCCGTGCATGATGAACGCTATCACTACATCCGCACCTTCACCCATGGCCCCACGTTTGCTTCATTGAATCGCTACAAGGAAAAGTGCTTTCCGATCCTGCCGTTGATGCGCGAGTTGCAGGCGCAGGGCAAGCTCACAGGTCCGCCGCTCGCGCTCATGGAACGCAAAGGCCCGTGCGAGGAGCTTTACGACACGCAAGCAGATCCGCATGAGATCAAGGATCTTCTCACCTCATCGAACCCCGAACATCACGAGGCCCTGCTGCGGCTGCGCACCGCGCTGGATGCCTGGATCGTCGAGACCGGAGATCGCGGGGGCATCCCTGAGCCAGCGGAAACGATCGTCCCATTTGAGAAGGAGATGGACACTTGGTTTGGCACGCCGTCATGGTTCCACCCGCCCTCGGTGCCCGGCAAGCAAGGCGATTGATCATTACTCAGCCATGAAACACTCCTCAATCTTGTTCCGATCCGCGCTGCTCACCCTGGCCCTCTTGCTAAGCTGCATGCCATCCCAGTTGCTGGCATGGGGGGCCATGCACGGCTCAATCACCCAGAGTGCGTTGAGTGTCCTGCCCGCCTGGCAGCAAGAGATCGTCGCCGGCCAACGCGATGCCCTCATCGACCTCTACTGTATGATTCCGGATCTCGCCCAGGCGCCGGCTAACAAAAAGGAGCTCGGCGCCTTGGTGGTGCTGCCGAATGGAGATCTCTTCTCGCACCTGCCGTTTAAGACGCGCGACAAGAACGCCTATCAAATTGGCTATTACTTCGATCAGTCAGTGAAGGCATGGCAGGCCAACGATCTCGACAAGGCGGCACGTTGGGCCGGTTGTCTCCTCCATTTCCTCGAAGACTCCGGCAGCCCTGCTCACACCATGCCCGGGGATAACCAGATGGGGCTGATGAAAGATCTGCTACCCACCCCAGAAGCTTTCAAGAATCAACCCCTCCACGGTCTCACCGAAGAAGGCAAACTTTGGGTCAACATCGCGGGCTACCGGCCGCAATTGCTCGGCACCACTTCCGACGAAGCGGTCATGAATCTGATCGAGCGTTACAATGCGATGGTGCGTAACGCCCGCTCCCAGGTCATTCCCATTCTTCAAGGCGTCTATCGCAGCGCCCGGAATGAAATTGATGCGGCACAAATGCGCGCCGCGACTGTGGATGCGGAGGTCGTGGCTGATGCCCTCTACACCATCCTTTGCATCGCGAAAGGGCGCTTCGATCCCGAAGAAGTGGTCCGCTTGGCTGTGGTCGACGTCAGCGCGCTGACGCCGGTGGAAGTGATTCATCAGTCGTACTTCCCGCAACATTCCTATTTCTCCGATCCCTACTTTGGCTTTCCGCTTCGGGACGGCATTCTCGACGAAGCCAAACAGAAACAACCGCTGGTGCTCAAGGTTGCCAAGGATGGCAACGTGTCCGCACAAGAGTTCAAACACGGATGGGGATTGGGCACCGGCTGCCGCGTCACCTATGCGCTGCCAGGGAAGGTGCACGACCAATTCGATTGCTGGGTCGGCTTGCATGCGGCGCTCGGCAAAGAAGGCAAGGTGGCCTTTCGCGTTTTTGCCGACGGCATCGCCATCTTCGAGAGCGAGGTGATGACGGGAGAAAGTCCCGCCCAAAAAGTCAGTCTTCCTGTTTGGGGTGTGAAGGAATTATCCATCGTCACGGAAAGCCGAAACACGACACGCGGGCACAACTATGCCGTCATCGCCGATCCGACGCTCCGCAAAACATCCGACCCGCAAAAGCTGAAGGAAGCCAGGGACACCGCACCTGCCGAGCCGCCGCCTCTCAGTGCGGAAGCACTGAAGAACCCGAATAAAGCGAAGGTTGAGTAGCGCCAAGAGGCGGACCGTGCCGTTCTACAGTCAAGATAGGCGCGCCACCCATCGCCTTCGGACACGGGGCCGGGGCGGAGTCGCGCCGCCCCTTGGGGTTGGCTGTGGTGGGCGGCCTCATCTTCTCGCAGATCCTCACGCTCTACATCACCCCGGTCATCTATCTCTACATGGATCGCTTCCAAAAGCGCTTCACCCGCAAGGCCCGCCGCTCGTCCGCGTCTGGCAACGCCGAGACTGCGCTGGCGTCGGCTGCCTGAGGTCAATCTCGCCGCCAAAGACCTGCTCCAGGAGCATGAGTCGGAAGCACGCAACTGTTTGCAAAAGGGGCATGGAGGAGGATCTCCACAGG
>JAXMIV010000621.1:0-3802 GCA_034377045.1 Prosthecobacter sp.
TTCCTCTACCTGGCCTACAATGCGCCGCATGGCGCTTCCTCATTCACCGAAGGCACTGTGGCGAGCGAGAAGCGCAAAGACAGCCCTGGCGTACAGGTGCCGGAGAAGTATGCGGCCATGTATCGCGGCAAAGTGAAGGACGATCGGCTGGCACGCTACTGTGGCGCGGTGACGTGCATGGATGAGGCCATCGGCGCTTTGATGGAAGCAGCCGAAAAGGCTGGTCAGAAGGACAATACGATTTTCCTTTTCATGTCCGACAACGGTGGCAGCGGCAACGGTGGCAACGCGCCGCTAAAAGGCGGCAAAAGCACGATGTGGGAGGGCGGCCTGCGGGTGCCGTTCATCGCCCGCTGGCCCGGCAAACTGCCGGCGGGCAAGGTCACCGATGAGTTTCTGACCTCGCTGGAACTGGCGCCCACGCTGCTGGCCGCTTCAGGCGCTGCAGCGCCTGAAGGCGTGAAACTCGACGGCTTCAACATGCTGCCGATTTTGCGAAACGAAGCCAAGTCTCCGCGTGAATCCATGTTCTGGCAGCGCCGCGGCGATAAGGCGGCGCGTGTCGGCAACTGGAAGTGGCTGGAATCGGCAAAGGGCAACGGCCTCTACGATCTCAGCAGCGACATCGGCGAAATGCACGACCTCTCCAAGGAAAAGCCCGAGGTGGCGAAGATGATGCAGGAGCGCTTCGCCGCCTGGCGCAGGGAGATGGATGAAACGGAGCCGCGCGGGCCGTTTCGGGATTATTGAGAGAGGATTCGGGAGCGAAATAGTGTTGGTTCTTGGAACCGGGAGACGCGTATGTATTCTCCTGCTTCCGAATGTCCCCCTTTCAACTCAACAACGAATTTACCCCCCAGGGTGACCAGAGCCAGGCGATCGCGAAGCTGGTGAAGTCTTTGCGCGCTGGCAACCGGCATCAGACGCTTCTCGGTGTCACGGGTTCCGGCAAAACGTTCACGATGGCGAACATTATCGCCGACGTTGGCAAGCCGGCGCTGGTTTTCTCTCACAACAAGACTCTCGCCGCGCAGCTCTATTCGGAGTTTAAGAACTTCTTCCCGAACAACTCCGTCGAGTATTTTGTGAGCTACTTCGACTACTATCAGCCGGAGGCCTACATTCCGCGCACGGACACCTACATCGAAAAAGACTCCAGCGTGAACGAGGAAATCGAACGCATGCGCCTTTCCACCATGGGCGCGCTGCTGACGCGCAAGGATGTGGTGGTGGTGGCCAGTGTGTCGTGCATTTACGGCTTGGGCTCTCCGGAAGACTATGAGGGCATGATGGTGCCGCTGCATGTCGGCCAGCAGATGTCGCGGGAGACGTTCCTAACCAAGATGGTGGACATGCTTTATGAGCGCAATGACGCGACCCTGAAGCGCGGCTGTTTCCGCGCCCGTGGCGATGTGGTGGAGGTGGTGCCCGCGTATTTGGAGAGTGAGGCGATTCGCGTGGAGTTTTTTGGTGATGAGGTGGACCGCATCAGCGTGGTGGATGTGCTCACGGGCACGGTGACCTTGAAAATTCCGAGCTACACGCTTTTCCCTGCGAAACAATTTGTTACGCCAGGTGATAAACTGAAGCGCGCCGTGGTGGCCATCCGCGCGGAACTTGAGGAACGCCTGGCACAATTTGAAAAGGAAGGCAAACTCCTGGAGGCACAACGCCTGAAGATGCGCACGGAGTACGACATCGAAATGATGCAGGAGATGGGTTTCTGCCAGGGCATCGAAAATTACAGCCGGCACATGACCGGCCGCGCACCCGGCGCCACTCCGGGCACGTTGCTCGATTTCTTTCCCGATGATTTTCTCTGCCTGGTCGATGAAAGCCACGCCACGATTCCGCAGATCGGCGGCATGTATGAAGGCGACCGGTCGCGCAAGACAGTTCTCGTGGACCACGGCTTTCGCTTGCCCAGCGCGATGGACAACCGGCCGCTGAAGTTCCCTGAGTTCATGGCCCGCACCCGGCAGATGGTGTATGTCAGCGCCACACCGGCCCGCTTCGAGATTGAAAACAGCGTCGTCGGCAACACCGGCTATATCCCGCACAAGCGCGAGCGCATTGGCGAGGAAGAGACCGTGCCAGCGGCCCTGCATGGCGTGGCCGTGCGGGTCAGTGGCAATTCACAGCCGGTGGAAAAATTTGATGTTCTCACGAAGGGCAAACCGCTGGTGGTTGAACAGATCATTCGTCCCACCGGCCTGCTGGACCCGATCATCACCGTGAAGCCGCTGAAGGGCCAGATTGACGAAACGATCGAACTTTGCCGGCAGCGAATCGAAAAAGGTGAACGCGTACTCGTCACCACCCTAACCAAACGTACGGCGGAGGATCTCACGGACTACCTGCGCAATCTGGACATGCGCGTGCGCTATCTGCATAGCGACATCGATGCCATCGAGCGCGTCGAGATTCTCCGTTCTCTGCGCAAGGGCGACTGCGACGTACTTGTCGGCATCAACCTCCTGCGCGAGGGTCTCGACCTTCCGGAGGTCAGCCTCGTGTGCATTCTGGATGCGGACAAGGAAGGCTTTCTGCGCAGCGAGACCTCGTTGATTCAAACCTCGGGCCGCGCGGCGCGCCACATCAATGGCGAGGTGGTGTTGTTTGCCGATCTGGAAACGAAGAGCATCCGGGCGCTGCTCAGCATCAGCGGTTACCGTCGCCAGGTGCAGTTGGATCACAACGAGAAGCACGGCATCACGCCGCAGACCGTGCGCCGTGCCGTGCAGGAGAGCCTGCAGACCCTCGGCAAAGCCAGGGAACTCGAAGAAAACGTGGTTCGCGAGGGCGGCGGTGACTACGCCATCACGGAAGTGATTCGCGAACTGGAAGAAGAGATGGCGGAGGCGGCGGTGAAACTGGAGTTCGAGCGCGCCGCGCTGCTGCGCGACCAGATTCGCGAACTTAAAAAGCAGGCGGGCCTGAATGCGGATGACGGAGGTGTCTTGCCCGCACCCAGGAAAAAAGTGATGTACGAAAAACCGAAGCGGGGTGGACGCCGCAAGCCCGTCTGATTCCGCCGTTGACAAGTTACCCTCGGTCAAGTTTCTTATATAAGATGTACCGTCGTCCGCATCCTATCACCCTTTGCCTGGCGCTTTGCGCGGTGGCATGGGCGCAGGTGTTTGGGGTGCAGCGCGGGTATGTGTGTGAGCACAACGGCAAAACCGTAGCGACGATGGCGGATCATCATCACATGGGCGATGCCCTTCACGCCGACCATTTCGAGAACTACTCCCCGCATCACCATGAGGACGATGAGGATGAAGATACCGAACGCCACGCTCCACTGAAAGTGGAAATGAGCGTCCCACAGTTGCCCGGAACGTTTACAATTCAGGCCATTGACTGGGTGGACTGCACCCTTTGCGATTTTCTGTCGCGGACATTGGTCCCGATGGTGATTACGCGCCAGATTTCCGTGCCTCCCCATCCGGGGGGACTGTCACCACCAGCGTCCCTGGTGGTAGCTCAGTGCATGGTGCTTATGGTTTGAGGCAGGTCACGCGCCGCCATCCACGATGATGGTTTGGCGCGGCTGACGTTCGCAACCCTCCGAGGAATGGCTGTGTCCATGCCCGGAAACCTCAAACCGTCTCTACTTCCATGCTTCGTTCATCCTTCCTGTCTGCGGTGCTTCTGCTGGCCGTCGCTTCGCCGGCCCCGGCCCTTACGCTTTCGCTTTCTGACATCGGGCCACGCATCCGTGCCCAGCATCCTTCACTCAGGGCCGCCCGCCTCGCCGTCGATGAGGCGCGCGGACGGCAACTCGGCGCGGGCAGACTTT
>JAXMIV010000622.1:0-3751 GCA_034377045.1 Prosthecobacter sp.
CCGGCGGGCCCCGGCGGCAAACCCGGCGGATTCAAGGGTTTCGGCGGCGGTCAAGGCGGCAAGCCGGGCGGTTTCGGCCGCAAGCCCTACGGTGAAGGCAGCAAGCCCCAGGGTGGCGGATTCAAGCCGCGGCGTTGGGATGGCTGATCCCGATCCCACAAGCGTCTGACGCAAGGCAGAAACGATGGAGGCGTGAAAGTTCACGCCTCTTTTCGCGATCAGTGTGGACTGCCATGTCATATCCCGGTCCACGCCCCGCCTCATGGCTCGCCGCCCGGTGGCGACCCGTCTTGGATTCGGTCCTGGATCTTGTGTATCCGCGCCGCTGCCACGGCTGCGAGACGGCTGTTCTGCCGGCCTTGCCACGGGCGGGCTTGAAGGCCTGGTTTTGCGAAGCCTGCGCTGAGGAATTGCCGCGTCTTGACCCGCCGTACTGCGCGGTCTGCGGCGAACCTTTTGACGGGGCGATGACCGATGCTTTCCGCTGTTGGAACTGCGAGGGCCGCCGGATCGCCTTCGATTTTGCGGTTTCCGCCTTCAAGGCGGAGGGAGCGGTGCGAGAGCTGATCCATCAGTTCAAGTACAACCGGCAGCTCGCCCGGCGGGGTGCATTGACGGATCTGTTGTTAGACGCGTTGAACGATCCGCGGCTGGCGGCAGAGGACTTGTCGAGCTGGCTGCTGGTGCCGGTGCCGCTGCATTTTTGGCGGGAGCGGCGGCGGGAGTTCAATCAAAGCTGGGAACTGTGCCGCGAACTGTCGCAGCGGACGGGAATTCCCACCGCGAAGGCCCTGCGGCGGCGGCTCTCCACCCAGACGCAGGCGCGCCTGGATCGTGAACAGCGGCTGGCCAATATGCGCGGCGTTTTTGCGCTCCGGCGTTCGCTGCCCTGGCTGAAGGCGCCAAACCTGCGCGGCCGGCGAATCCTGCTGGTGGACGATGTCTTGACGACCGGGGCCACCACCCACGCCTGCGCGAAGATTTTGAAGCGGCAGGGTGGCGCTGAAAAAGTGGTGGTGATTACCGCGGCACGCGGCTAGAGTCGCCGTCACGTCCGGTCTTGGCCGGATCGATTCTGCGCTGCCGGAGAGGTCTCCGGCGCTCTTGCGGCTGCCATCCGGAGAGAGACGCGGACGGTCCAACGAGTCCCGGATCAGACTGACATACCACCATGGGATTTTTCAAAAAGCGCACTGTTAACGATCTGGGAGAAAAGAAGAAGGACATGCCGGAAGGCTTGTGGACCAAGTGTCCCTCCTGCGGTGAGAGCCTCTTCGAACAGGCGCTGGTGAAGAACCTGCGTGTCTGCACCCACTGTGGTTATCATTTCACCATCAGCGCCGCCGAACGCCTGCAAAGCCTAGTCGACGAAGGCAGCTTTGAGGAGATGGATTTGCAGATCGACTCCGTGGATGCTCTGGGCTTCAAAGGTTACCTGGACAAGGTGAAGGCCTACCAGGACAAAACGGGCCTCAAAGAAGCCGTCGTGACCGGCCGGGCAAAGATTGAAGGTCAGCCGATTCTGGTAGCGATCATGGATTTCCGCTTCCTGGGCGCGAGCATGGGCAGCGTGGTCGGTGAAAAGATCACCCGCGCGATCGAAGCCGCCACCGCCGAGGGCACGCCGGTGATCGTTTTTTCCGCCTCCGGCGGAGCGCGCATGCATGAGGGCATCCTCAGCCTCATGCAGATGGCGAAGACCAGCGGCGCCCTGGCCCGCCACGCGAAGGCCTGCCTGCCCTACATCTCAGTGCTGACCCACCCGACCACAGGCGGTGTCACCGCCAGCTTTGCAACGCTGGGGGATGTGATCATCGCCGAGCCGAAGTGCATGATCGGCTTTGCCGGTCCGCGCGTGGTGAAGGAAACCACCCATGCCGATCTGCCCCCCGGATTTCAAACCGCGGAGTTCATGATGCAGCACGGGCTGGTGGATATGATCGTGCAGCGCAAGGACATGCGCTCGACCCTGGCCGGCGTGCTCAAGTATGTGGCGAAGCCGGCGTAAGCGGTGAGGCTTGTATTGCGCGAAGGCTAAGGTATTCTCCAGCCGTGAGTTCCGCTCTCCTAGAATCGCCGCCTCGTTCGCGCAGTTCCGTGGTCGACCTGACCATGCCGCCCAAGCGCGGTGAAAAGCGCGTGCTGATGGACGGCATGGCCTGGAGCGATTACGACCTTTTCTGGCAGGCGGCTGAACGTCGCGGTGGTTACCGGGTGACTTACTTGGACGGCCAGATTGAGTTTATGTTTCCGTCATACGATCACGAACTGCGCAAGTCCCGCCTGGGCGGCCTGCTGGAAACGTACTGCCACGAAAACGAAGTCGATTTTTTCGAACATGGCAGCACCACCATTCGCGAGGAACTCAAAGCCGCGGGCAAAGAACCCGATGAATCTTACTGCTTTGCCAAACAGAAGAAATTTCCAGATCTGATCATTGAGGTGGCCATCACCAGCGGCGGAATTGACACCCTGGAAATCTATCGCAGATGGGCCATTCCCGAGGTGTGGGTCTGGCAGCGCGACCGGTTAAACGTCTTCGTGTTGAAGCGCGGGCGTTATCAACCCGCCACGAAGAGCCTGCACCTGCCCGAACTCGATCTGGACCTGCTTGCCTCCTGCGCCTCGATCCAAAATGGCCTGCAGGCCCGGAAAAAGTTCCTGGCTGGACTGAAAAAATAAAAAGGCTGCCAGTCGCCTGGCAGCCTTTGGGGAAAAGGTTGGGAAGATTATTTCTCGATCTTCAGGAGTTCCACTTCGAAGACCAGGGCTTCACCAGGACCGATATCGGCGCCGGCGCCTTTGTCACCGTAGGCGAGGTCGGCTGGGATGAAGAACTTGAATTTCGAACCCACAGTCATCAGTTGGAGACCTTCGGTCCAGCCTTTGATGACTTCCTGCACGCCGAAGGTGATCGGCTCACCGCGCTGCACGGAACTGTCGAACACTTTGCCATTCAGCAAGGTGCCGTGGTAGTGAACGTTGACGCGATCCGTCGGGACGGGCTTCGGGCCTTCGCCTTTCTTGAGAACTTCATACTGAAGACCGCTGGCGGTCGTGGTGACGCCTTCGCGCTTGCCATTGTCCGCGAGGAACTTGGCGCCGGCGGCCTTGACTTCGCCAGCCTTGGCAGCGTTGACTTTTTCCATGTCAGCCTGCTTGGCTTTCATCACCGATTCAAAGGCTTCCATGGCGGCCGTCAGCTCTTCCTGCTTGAATTTGCCGGGCTTGCCTTCGAACTGATCGCGCACGGCCTGGAGGAAGTTGTCGAGGTCAATCTCGATGCCCTGACCCTTGAAATTCTGAGCGATGTTGCCGCCAATCTGGCTGCCAATAAAGTAGCTGACTTTGTCCATCGGAGCCGATGTCGCAGGAGCAGCAGCAGCGCCAGCGGATTTTCCGGGAGCAGCAGCGGGCTTTTCAGCAGCGGTCTGGGCGGAAAGGGTGGAGGCGACCGCTAGAGCGGCGCAAGCTAGGTGAAGGGTGGTTTTCATCAGAACGGCAACCTCCGGGAAAAGCGGGAGCGGTCAACCAAAGTTTCTTCCATGGGTGGGTACCCCCCGGGCCTAACCGGCGGGCCAAGTCTTCCTTGACCGTGCCTCCCACCTGCACCAATTTGTGCGCCCTCAAACCAGATTCCCACAATCATGTCCGCGAAAATCTATACTGAAAAAGACGCCAGCCTGGCCCCGCTGAAAGGCAAAACCTGTGCCGTGATCGGCTTCGGCTCCCAAGGCCACGCCCACGCCCT
>JAXMIV010000623.1:0-3406 GCA_034377045.1 Prosthecobacter sp.
ACTTGCCTCCGGCTGACCGCCCGCACAGATGATGAGTAGATCGCCAACGACCAGGGGCGCGGCGCTGACGCCGTAACGCGGATTCTTCGCGTTGAAATCCTTGATCAATTCCTTGCTCCACACCACGGCGCCCGTCGCCGCATCGAGACAAAACAGGTGGCCCTGCGTGCCGAGCGTATAGACCTTGCCATCGTCGATTGTGGGCGTCGCGCGCGGGCCGTTGCCGTATTCCATGTCCTTATAGTCCACGGGGTAGGTGTGCTGCCAGAGCGGCTTGCCGGTGGCTTCATCGAGACAGAGGACGCGCTCGAGTTCCGGCTCAAAGACATGATCCGTGACGAAGACGCGGCCCTGCGCGACACTCGGCCCGGAGTAACCTTGGCCCACCTTCGCCTGCCAGCGAATCTTGAGTCCGGAGTCAGGGATGCGCTCCAGGATGCCCGTCTCCCGCCAGACGCCATCGCGCTGGGCGCCGCGCCACTGCGGCCAGTCATCGGCAAGCGCCGTGTGCGCGAACACCATCGTGAGAGATGCGGCAGCGATGAAGGTTTTCATGGGTTGCCACAGGAGCAGCGTAGAGTACAACGGGGGAACCAGGCGGCATGATGCAACCATAGGTATGAGTTGCCCCAAACTCGGTGACATCACTGGATGGTAAGGATTGACAAGAGGAGTTTCATCCCGGAATTTAAACGGGTGATACGACTCCTTGCAGCCCTCATGTTTCTCGCCTGGACAGCGTGCTATGCGCGCTGTGCGGCTGAGCTTGCTGGCGGTGGGGCAACGCCGGTTGATGCGTGCTGTCAGCACGAGCCGCCGCCCGCCAGTGGGAGTTCAGGCGAAGAAATGCCCTGCGGAATCTGCGACGCCATCGTCTCGGGCGGCTTAATCATAGCTCAGCCGCTGTTGCTGGCGGCCCTCGTGCTCGTCGGCTTGGCAGCCGCGTTAGCTTTCCCGTCCAGGGTGCTGCTGTGGCTCAAGCTGATGACGATGGCGCGATCCAGCTTGCCACGGCGCGTTGCTGATCCGCCCTGGCGAGGACCAAGGCTTTGGGAGTATCTTGCCCGCACGGCATGTCCTGTGCGCGGCCCCTCGTGGATTCAGGCTTGAGTGGATGTGTGTGAGCCGCCCGAAGGCGGTTGTTTGCGCGCGTGTCCGCTTGCTTCACAGCACGGCGCTTCGTCGCGCCTGCTTTCGCCCCTGAACGCCACGCCAATGAAGATTATCTTTTGTCCCCTTTTGCTTTGCCTCTGCCTGCCTGCTTTTGCAGCGGACAAACCCGCGCCCATCTCGATTGAGCGACTCGTGGCCAACACCCTCGCGGCGAATCCCGAACTCAAGTTCTATGAGGCGGAGATCATGGCCGCCAAGGCGGGGCGTCGTACGGCTGGCAAGCTGCCCAATCCCGAACTCAGTTTCGAAGTGGGACGGCTGCGGGTCGGGGGCTCAAACTTCGGCGCCGAGGGGTTGGCTTATGCGGCGACGCTGGCGCAGCCCATCGAATGGCCGGGGCGTTTGGGGCTGCGGAAGGCAATCGCCAATGGTGACATCGTGCTCGCGGACCTGGGCTTCGCGCGCTTCCGCAATTACCTCGCCAATCGTGTTCGCATCCTTGGTTATTCCCTGGCTCTCCATCAGCAAAATGCGGCGGCTGCAGCGGAGGTCGCCGACCGCTTCGCTGCCGTCCGCGATGTCCTGGTGCAGCGCGAACCGGCAGGCATCACGCCGCTTTTGGAGACACGCATCATCGAAGCGGCCGCTGTGGGTGTGCAACGCCGCGCCAGTGAGGCCTCCGTGACCATGCAGAAGACGCTCTTGGAACTGAACCAGCTCTTGGGCCGGCGCGCCGACACCCCTCTCGTTGTGGAACGTGCGGAGTTTAAATTGCAATCGCAGCCGTCCATTCCCGCCCTCCTGACTCAGGCGGCGATGCAAAACTTTGACCTCCGCGTCCGGCGCGCGGAACTGGAACAGCAAGGCCTGAAGGTGGCGCTCGCTGAAAATGAGCGGCATCCAACATTCACCGTTGGACCCACGATCTCCGGGCAGCGCGCGGGCGAACGAGAAAGCATGATCGGCGTCGCGGTCTCGGTGCCTCTGCCTTTTTGGAAATCTGGCAAGGCGGATGTCGCAACTGCCGAAGCCCGCCGCGTTCAGGCGGAGGCGACACTCAACGCCGCGCTGCGGGAGACGGAGCGCAAGGTGACCGAAGCCGCGCTGGTCTTGAAAATCCAATGGCAGCGCCTGGCCGATTGGAAAGCAGAGGCCGTGGTGGCCTTCAGTGAAGCCGCTGGCTTGGCGGATCGCCACTACCGCCTCGGAGCCGTGCCAGTATCGAGTTACCTCGAAATGCAGGATCGTTACCTGGAAGCGGTGGAAGCCATCAACGCCACCAAACTGGAGGCGCTTCAGGCTGCCCTTGAAGTGGAGCAGCTTGTCGGCGCCGCTGAACCCCTCGCCCTCATTCAGACCAGCACCAAGTGACGCGCCGAACCCTCATCTCAATCACAGCCTTTATGAAACGAACCTGGCTGATCTGCCTTTTGCCCGTCCTCAACGTCTGCCTGAGCAGTTGCACGGAATCCATTGCGGGCCCTGAGACCAAACCGCCTCAGGAGAGCGGCGCGCAGTTCAAGGAAGGGCACGGCATCGCCGTTACAGAAGTGATGGCTGAAGCCATCGGGCTGCAAACGGCAGAGGTGCTGGAGGAAACGACCGCTGGCGCTACTACGCTGACGATTCCTCAAACCGCTTTGCTCACGACTGTGGAAGGGCATTTTGTCTATGCGAAGAACGGCGATCATTATCTGCGCACCGCCGTGAAGATCGGCGCCAAGGTCGAGCGGAAGGTTAGAATAGCGGACGGCCTTTACGCCGGGGATGAAGTAGCCAGTGGGGCCGTCATGTCCTTGTGGCTGGCCGAATTGCAATACCTCCGCGGCGGCAAAGCCTGTGCCTGCGCAACCGACTGATCATGCTGTCGTTACTTTTGACCTTCTCGCTCCGCCAGCGCGCAGTGGTGCTGCTCGTCACCGGTATTGCCGTGGCGACTGGTTTGTGGGCGATTATGCGGCTGCCCATGGATGCGATGCCGGACATCACGAATGTCCAAGTACAAATCAACACCGCGGTGCCTGCGCTCGCGCCTGAGGAAATCGAACAGCAGGTGACCTACCCGCTGGAGAACAAGCTCAGCGGCCTGCCGGGCATGGTGGAGTTTCGCTCGTTGTCGAAGATCGGTCTTTCGCAGATCACGCTCGTCTTTGCCGACGGCACGGACATTTATCGCGTCCGCCAACTGGTGAGCGAACGGCTTCAAAATGCCGCGGAAGAGCTGCCGCCGGATCTGACGCCCCGCCTTTCGCCGGTGGCGACTGGGCTCGGTGAAATCTTTTACTACACCCTG
>JAXMIV010000624.1:0-4821 GCA_034377045.1 Prosthecobacter sp.
TCGTCGAAGGTGGCGGCATCGATGGCGGCTCGCCCCGCTTTGCGCTGATGATGCCGGAAAAGATGAGCCAGCCCTTCCTGCTTAACCCGGCCGGATCAAACACCATGAGCAGCACCTCCTTCAAGTGGCTCGACGGTTATGCCTCCCCTGGCGCCAGTGCCACCCAGTACACCAACGGCACCAAGGGCGTGTCGCACTGCTGCATGTGGGATGATGCGCCGCCCACCGTGAATGGCAGCGGCCAGGATGTTTATGACCTCAAGCTCTTCGTCACCAGCAACACCAATGTGGGCGGCTCGACTCCACGCACCCAGTTTTTTGTCACGCCGATCCGCATCATTGTCAGCAATCCGAAGACCACCAGCGCGGCCATCACCTCCATCACGAAGACCGGCACCACGCTGGCGGGGCCTGAGTATACCTTCAATGCCCAGGCCTTTGAACCAATGGTCGTGGGCGATGGCCGCCTGCTGATCGTTCGCGTCGGCTCGGGCTCGATGCCCTGGAATGATCCTGAAACGGGCGCGCCAAAAACCGCCCAGGGTTATGACATCGTCTATTCCTACTACCCCACCGGCACCACCGCCAATCCCGCCATGTGGGCGAACCTGACGCCGATCAGTCATGCGCCCTTTGACACCCGGATTAACAACAAGTTTGGTTTTGCCCGCGCGCCGTTCCGCGATGCCGAAGGCACCTTGATTCCAGACGGCGAAGATATCGGCGGCTCCTACCCATGGATGGATCGCCACGCCAAGAATCTCGTGATGGAAACCGGTTTTGACCGCCTGCACTACCTCGTGGGCGGCAGTTGGAACAACAGCCGCTATCCGCAAACCGGCGTGCCGGAGGAGACCCCCATTTATGATGTCGAAGACGGCGGCAAGCATCAATGCATCACCATGATGGGCATGTGGACCCACGGCAAGCTGGTGCAGCTCGACAACTTGAACAACGCCATGGACTACGCCGTCGGCGCCGGTGACACCACGATGGGCCCGCAGTCGCGCATGGTCACCCTCTTCCAGACCAACAGCGGGCCTTTGGGCAATGAGAATGGCAAGATTCGCCTCGGCTTTGGCCGGGCGACCAAGCAGATGCCGAGCGGCGAGAATGACAACGGCAACATCATCGATTCCCTGGAAAACCTCTTCAACTACCGCACAAAATTCATGCCTATCAGCCTCCGTGATGTGGCCTGGCCGCTGACCAATGGCCAGCAGACGGATGAGGTCGCCTTTGACGATTACCTGGACCCCGACGCCTTCATCATCGCCAACATGGCAGGCCTGCTTACCTTCGTGAACAACGGCACCTCAAGCAACTACTACACGCATCACAGTGGCTGGAGCACCAGCACCAACACCTTCGTCAATCCGGTGAAACTGCAGAATGCGGCGACGCCCCTTGCCAGCCGTTGGGTGGTGCCTAAACACGGCCTGGTGATCGGCAATGGCCGCCTGGAACCCGCGGCCACCGGCGGCGTCCACGGCAAAGGCTTCTCGATGAATGGCAGCATCGGCCTCGAATTCACTGTGCTTGCCCAACCGCAGAGCGTCACCGCCAAGAATTGGTATGTCGGCATGTTCGTCGATTGCCGCACGCTCGATGATGCGGTAGAGCGGCGGCTGATCACCTTCCCCGATGGAACCTCCATTCGCCTTAGCGGCCGTCGCCAGTTGTTTTATGCGAATGCGGCCGGCGTCATTGTCAACCGCATCACCCTGCCGGTGGTGAACACGGTGCTGCCCGCGAGTGCGATGGATGATCTGATTCCCGATACCGGCTGGGCGCACCTGGCCTTTCAGATTCGCAAAGCCGGTACGGAGGTGGACTTCCATCTCAACGGCCTCATCTACAACCGCTGGCAGGATCTTTACACCGCCCTCTTTCAAGTGCCCGCGGGCAAGCTGACGCTGGGCAAGCCCGCCGCCGTGGCCGTGACCGGCTTTACCGGTTGGCTGGATGACTTCAAGATGATCGCCCACTCGGTGGATTACGAGACCGCGTGCAATCATGCCGGCGGCACCCTGATCGGCCTGCCCACTGCCTACACCGCCGAATACAAGACCAAGTTCGCCGATCGCTTCCCAAGCTGGACCCATGACGAGATCACCAAGGTTCTGAAAAGCAACGGCGAGACCACCTACCCCAAGTACGCCAACTACTACAAGTATCACCAGGACAACGGCGTGCATCGCGGTAATATTCCGGCCGGCGCGGTGGCCTTGCGGCAGAGCATCCACTTTCCCGAGGGTCCGCTGTTTTACAACGCACCGCGGCCTAACTCATTGCAGAACCAATTCTGCATCACCTGCCATCATACAAGCGCACAACCCGGTCTCGACCTCGATGCGCTGACCTGGGACAATACGTTCAATGCCAACGACGATCCCCGCCGGCAGCCCATGCAGCCGCCCAAACGTCTCTACGGCCAGATTCCCGCCGGCCTCGTGGACAGCACGAATCAGCCCGCGACAGCAACCGCCCTCAGCGCCGCCGGCAAATTGATCGATGACTGGATGCTTCCTGGTTTTGTCAGTCCGGCAGCGGTGCAGACCTTCACCGTGGTCGATGCCAATACCGGAAGGGATTTGATGGACCTTCCCGCCAGCGGCGTGATTGATCCGGGCAAACTCGGCAGCACCAACCTCACCATCCGCGCCAATCTGAACAGCGCGCAGGGCAGCGTCGCCATGCAGTATGACACGGGCACGGTCAATACCCGCCCCGTGCCTCCCTATGCGGTCTTTGGCACCGTCACCAATCCGCTTCAGGGCGCGGTGCTCACACCGGGCACGCATACGGTGAAGGCCACACCCGCCGGTGGCGCCTTGGTCAGCCGCACTTTCACCGTACTCGGCAACGCCATGCGCGTCGTGGCGGATTACCGGGATGACTTCAAAACGCATTCACCATTGCCGGGCTGGACCTATTCATGGAATGCGACCGCAGCCATCACCGATCCTTCGGGCTACAGTTACCTCGCCTGGAGTCCGGTGGCGAGCCGCTACATGTCCAACGGCCTCGTCTTTCCGGACACGACCAGCTTCTGCTCCTACGGTTCCTTCACCTCGACGGGCGGTCATCCGGGCAAGGGTTCGGCGCAGGGCGCGACCGTGGATCGTTTCGTCATCGCTGGTTATACCGTCAACGCCAACGGCTACTACGGCATCAACAGCAGCTTCGTCACTCAGAGCAGCGCCTTGGGCAACGGCGGCCAGGTCGTCATCTATACGGATACCAATGAAGGCAGCCTCTTCACCAATAAGTTCAGCGGCACCTATCCGCCCGCGGGCACTCTCAATTTCAACGGTAACGTCGGATTCCTCGAAGCCGGCGACACCATCTACGTGGGCATCGGCCCGAACACCACCGACGGCAATGACGGCTTCACCTTGGATTTCAGCATTGTCTTCAAGGAAAACGGCAATCCTCTGCCATAACGATTTGTTAGGCTTGCCCTAGGACTTCAACCTCATGCTGCGGCGCCAGTCGTCCACGATGACTCGGTACTGCTCCTGGGCGGCCTTGACCACATGCGGCGCGGCCAGCACCCATCCTGGCAGGATGCCCCAGGCGAAAATCAAACTCAGCACGCCACTCCAGACTTTGCCTTTGATCATCATCACCACCGCCAACACCGTCACCACCAGCCCCACTCCGCCAACCATGTGCCAGGACCAGGCCGCGAGGCCCAACTGCGGCACTGCCAGCAGCACCATCGTGGCCAACACCAGAAAGTTGGCGCGGCGGTAACACACCGCCGCCACATGCGCCCGATGCTCTTCGATCGCCCTCTCGGCATCGCGCTCCCGGGCTGAAGGCGGGGTCGGGGAGAGGAAGGCGGAGTTGAAACTCATGGCTGAGTCCTTCTATTGACGCAGCACGTAATTCATTACAACTTCGATCTCGCCGGCATACCGCCATGCACATCACCGTCAAAGCCGCCAGTGACAGGCACCTCTTCCTGGGTGAACAGGAAGATGGCTTCTATTGCGTCTTCGGCCTGGATGAGCCCTGCCCGCTTTCCGTGGGCGACGAACTCGTCGGCAACTTCACCAACAGCCGCGGCCACTATCAGACCGTGGCCAACGTCACCCATGGCGGTACGGTGCGCATCGTCGCCGAGGATTGGGACTGTCCGTGGGAGCGGGCCTGCCGCCAGTTGGCGGAATTGCAGGGCGCCTGAGCGCCAGGCAAAAAGAGAGGACGGAGATCGTTCTCCGCCCTCTCAGGAGTCGTGGATTAAGCGACCAAAATTCTTGCTTACTTCTGCTCGCGGGTGGCTTCAGCTCTCTTTTCCAGATTCTCGGCGGCCGCATTACCCGCTTTGCGCTCGGCATCAGCCGCCTGTTCGATGCTTTCTTTGACCAGTGGCTTTTGAGCCTCCACGGCATCCGCACGGGCCTCGGCGGCTTTGCGCGTCGCGGCAGCTTGAGCATCCAGGGCATCCGCCTGTTTTTCGAGCACCGTCTTGCGGTTGCGTTCTTCTTTGGAGTCACAGCCGGCGACCATCAGAGTTGCCAAGGCAGCGAGGCAGAGTGAAAACGAAATTTTCATGGCTTTGGTGAGGCAGGGTTAATGCGCCTCTATCCAGAATTCGCGAATGGGGCCGCTGGCGGATGTCTGGCCCCCCGGGTTTGCCGATGGATTGTCAGCCTAAATGGGCCATGATAGACGCATGACTTTGGCAGATCTTGGCTGGAACGAGGCCTTTGAGAAGGCGTTCGGGCCCTATCATGCCCTGGGCTGGAAACCCGCGCGACTGTTGCGCGACAACAAGATCACTTATGGCGCGCTGCTGGAGGGCGCCGATGA
>JAXMIV010000625.1:0-4413 GCA_034377045.1 Prosthecobacter sp.
AGATACTGCACCGCCTTACGCATCGTCAGTCCACGCAAGGGATTAAAGTTGTCGCGCCATTTGTTGGCGCGGCCAATGTGCATCCCCATGGTCAGCGCGACGACGGAAGTCGAGACGCGATTGACCAGCGCGGCGGCAGGATTAGCGAGCCAGCGGCGGGCGATGTTGCGAAGCGGGTCTGTGAAGCGGTTGCTCAAGGGCACCATCATTCACGGGAAACGCCTAACCATGCACGTGGACGGATGGGACAGTTGCTAAGCGCGGGACGCGCGTTTGCGGTGGTTGGCGATGGCTTGCGGCTTCGCCGCGTTGAGCGGTGGTTTGGACTCAGCATGATTCAAGATTGCCAGACTTGAGATAGCCATGCCATTGACCGGGCGCATGGATGCTTGGCGACAGCGTTGGCAATTCTATCTCGCCATTCCAACCCCACACGCGGTCGCCCCCTGGTGAGCCGCGTTGAATGCGCAACGCATCGGGGCCGCAACAACCGGGGAGCCAGATGTAGAGATGAGAGTATTCGTCATCAAAACAGAAATCGCCCGGCTTTTGGATTTCACCGTTGCCCACTTTTCTACAGGTCAGGCTTTCAGTGTTCATGCCAGGCCGCGCAGTTCTTGAAGTTCCTTGAACACTCTATAAGAGAGGCGGCCAAAGATTTGGCAGCGGGCGGGCTGATCGGCGAGGATTTCGCGGAGGATGCTCTCTTTAAGACGAGCCTGGGCGCGGACCAGCCTGCGGATGCGGATTTGGGTGGGGGTCTCGGCTGGATCGGGATCAGGGCGGGGCCTGATTTTGGGTCAGGGGACAGCCGGGCGGGAGGGCGGGGCCGATTGGCGAGTTGGGGCTGTGAGCCGGATCGGGGATTGAGGGAGGGCCGGACCCGTCCTTCGCTCTCCGAGCTACGGAGGGCAGGTCGCCCCGGACCCCGTCCCCGGTTTGAGGGAGAGCCGCCACAGGCGCGGAAAGGGCCTTTGCAACGGTCTTGCAACGGGGGTTGGGACGATTCGGGTGTCTCCATGGCGGATTGGGGTCTCAGCGCCTCCGGCGCGTTTGCGGTGGTTTGCCGTTGTTGAGGGTGGTTGAGCGGTGGTTTCAGCCGGCGAGGCTGCGGTCGCGGCGGGTGGCCTGGCTGAGGCCGCTGGAGCCGATGTTCTGGAAGCGATGGGGGGGCAGGCAGGGAGCCACCTCTAAAGAGCGGGCGCGGCTGGAGAGGGCACCGGCCCAGGCAATGTCACCATGACTGGCGCTATTGAGATGATTGGGACCGGAGCTGTAGACCCAGCGCGTGCCCATATAGGCTTTGCGGAGGGCGAAGAAATCCTGACTGACATCCTTCTCATCTTTCGGCCAGATCTTTTCGCCATCGGCCATTTGATTCATCAGCGCGAAACCCATGTCATGCTTTTCGCTGGAGAAGTTAACGCCATGAAAGGCCCCGGGAAAATCAGCGGCGAGCGTCCAACAGATGCTGCGACCAAGACCGGTTTCATCACCCGCGCCAGTGATCGCGGTGGTGCGTGACATGAACCAGGCTCCCGCCGTTTCCTGAAAGTGCCAATCTTCGGTGCGGCATGTCAGCAGGGCGCGCAAGCGACCCGACCGCCCTTCGACTTCATCGACATAGAAACACGACAAGTCCCCTTCTCCACTCGCGGCGACATCGTAACCCAGCGTGTGCCTGGCGCGGCGGGCGGCATGCACCGGGAACACGGAAGCGAGCCAATTCTCAATGCGCTTGGAGCGGTTGTCCCTATCCCACTTTTGATAGGGCCGGAAGAGTTCGGGGATCTGATGGCCTTCGAGATGAACGCGTTCGTATTCTTTGTAGTCCTGAGCGCAGAGTTCAATGACCGACCACGGCACGGCAGAGGAGGTGCCGCCGCTCGGATTGCAGTTGTAGGACTGCTCATAAATCTCGGGCAGACGGGAGCGGGTTTTGCAATCCTGAATGAACTCTTCTTTGGTCCAGCGTTTGCCGGTGAGTTTATAGATGAGATCGAGATAACCCATGTCGATCGCGTCTTCCATCGTCACGCGGTAGTGCGACCAGCCGCCTTTGCCGGCGCGGGCCTCTTGCGCGAACTCATAGAAGAGGGTGTCCGTGCCTTTATGCGCAGACCAGGCGCCAATGTCATAACCCATCGTGATGCGGCCCTGGGCTGTTTCCCAAAGCTTCTCCTGCTGGGGATGCGCGGCGAATTCATCCAGGCCGACATCGCCGCCATAGACGAGCATCGCATTCGGATTGCTGCTGAAGGCAATGATGCGACTGCCATTGTCGAACTTGATGAAGCAAAAGCGGATCTCATCGGTGAAGCCGGTGTCTTTGCCGTTGGCATCAAGACGCGGCACCTTCATGAAATCCTCGCCATGATTGAGGATCGATTTGGTGAGTTTGTAGATGTCGGCGAACTTCAGGCATTGCCCCATGTATTCCACCGCTGAAGGCTGATCCTTGGTGGCGAATAGGTAATCGCGATTCGCGTGATGCAGGCGCTTGCGGACGTTTTTGAACGCATCGCCATAGGTCCAGCCGATGCGGACAGATTTCTCCGCGAGGCGCATGCGTGAGTCATCGAGAATCCAAGCCGTGATGTAAGGCAAGAAACGATCCTCCGCCCTCATGGAGTCAATGCTGATCGCTGGAAGGATGGCGGCCATGATCAGTGTTTGATGCCCATTGCCCGATCAACTTCATCAAGGATGCGTTGACGCATGGCCGCGTCATCAGCCTTCACCGGATCACGCAACTCTTGCAGCTTGTCGCTGGCCTCCTTCATCTTGCCTTCCAGGATGCCGATGCGGCGATCGTTTTGCGCGAGCATGGCGATCTTGATTTCCTGATCGCGCATCTTCAGTAGGGCTTTCTCACTGACATTGGGCGAGACCGACAACGAAAAGACGCGCTCCCTCAAGGCGCGCCGTTGCGCGTCATCAAGATCAGCCGGCGCCATGTCATAAGCTTGCGCGGCAAGCACCTTGGCGCGGGCGATGGTCCAGGGTGAGCGCTGGCTCTCCCAAAAGCGATGCAGCGAACCGAGGCTGGAGGAGATGTTCCACTTCTCTAGTTGTTCGAGAAGATCTTCGTAGCGCATGCCCTCGTCAAACATGAGTGCGCAGAATTCATCGTAGACTTCGGCCTTGTCGAGCTGGTCGGCGAGAGATTTGGGAAAATGTTTCGCCATAAGGATCAGCGTTGAAGAAGAGCGGCCTGGCCTTTTTCGGTGATGAGCCAGCGGGGTTCGTCATCGCCCATTTCACCGGGCATGGCGCGGGCGTGGCCCTGCTGGGCGAGATAAGCGAGCGCGGCCTGGGCTTCGTCATCGAACACGGCGGGGCGCTCGCGCATGTTGAGATGAGCGCGGAGCGTGCCTTCAGGCAGGGCGTGCCCACCGCAATCCCTGAGGATTTCGAGAATGGTCAGGCAGATGATGGATTTGCGATTCATAAATCAAAAGGTGCGGCGCTATTTCTTACCCTTGACCACGTCATCAATGCGTCGATGACAGCCGCCGATGTCGCCGTTGAGGCGGGAGAGGTCGTTGTTGACGTGCTTGAGATCGGTGGCGTTGGTTTCCGCGAGGATGGTGACCTTGTTGCACTTCTCATGCAGCTCGCCCCGGCCACGGCGCATTTCGACGAGGGCGTCTTTGAGTTGGGCCTCCAAACGCGAAGCGGAGACTTCGACGACTTCGGAGAGGTCTTGCACGCGATGCTGCCCGGCTTTGATGCGTTCGAGGTGCAGGGCGTTTTCGTTGTCGATGGAATCGTTGAGCTTCTTATTGAGGCGGGCCTCGACGTTGATGAGCGCGAGCTTGAGATCACCGAACTGGGCGGCCACTTCGCTTTTGTCGGCGGGCTCGCTGGCGTGGCGAATTTCGAGAGGCTGTTTGAGATTGACGTTCTGGCCGTCTTTCTGTTCCTTCTTTCTTTCGAAGCGTTCAGCGACCTTGAGATAGAGCTGATAGCCAACATAGGCATAAACCAGCCACTGCAAAAAGGCGGGATCTCTGAGGAAGCCGGAGAAGCTGCCGTCATCGCCTTGCGCTAGCAGTGGGGAGAGCATGATTAGATAAGCGCCAGAGCAAAGCGGGAGAGGTCGTTGTTGCGGTTGGTCCAACCGGCGAGGAACTGGCGGAAGTTGGGACGCTTGGCGAGTTCGTTGTAACGTTCTTGACGCACAGTGAGGAAGCTGATGAGGCCGTGTTTGCCGGTGGCGTTCATGGCGGCGATGCTCTTGAGGCCGAGAGCGCCATCGACCTTGAGAGGGGTGCCGCCGATGACACGATTCAAAGCGCGTTGCAGCATCTTCGGGCCGTCGCCACCGTTGACCTTGATGTCGAAAAGGACTTCACCAAAGCCGAGAGGCATTTGTTCGGCGCGAGACGGCAGCCAATACTGCTCGTGATA
>JAXMIV010000626.1:0-4115 GCA_034377045.1 Prosthecobacter sp.
CTCCCGATTCAAGTTCCGTCCCGTTCAGGATCTGCCTCTGGCCGACCGGTTGTCTCCGGACGACAAGTACATCCACGATCTGCGGGTGGCGCTGGTGGATCACAAAGGCCACGTCCGCGGTCTCCACGACGTGATGAATGCCGATCCGGAATTCCGGAAGTTTTGGGATGCGCGGCTTCGGATGGACTTGAATTACCTGATCAAAGACAAGAAAGAGGGGCGATGACTGTTTTTGATCTCCCCATCGTCAACGCGACCCTGAACAGTCTGGCGACGATCTTCCTTGTCCTGGGTTTTGTCTGCATCAAGACGCGCAGGGTCAAGGCGCACATCATCTTGATGATCTGCGCCTTGATCGTCTCCACGGCCTTTTTGACCTGCTATTTGTACTATCACTACTGCGTGGGGCATGTGGAGTTTGCCGGGAAGGGCGGCATACGGACCTTTTACCTTACCCTGCTGGCGACTCACGTATTCCTGGCGGTCGTCAATTTGCCGATGATCATCCTGACGGTGGTGCCGGCTCTAAGACGGCGTTTTGACCGGCACATGCGATTGGCCCGCTGGACATTGCCCATTTGGCTGTATGTGTCGGTGACCGGAGTCATCGTGTACCTCATGTGTTATCAGTGGTACGGGCCGCCGATCCGGTGACGCCGCCAATGTTGGTTGCTCAAGCCAGGGACTCCGCTACGGTGGCGTTATGGCACAGTCCCGACCTCCAGCCTTGCCGTTTCCCGATGCGTTCCGGATGCGTTTCAACTTTGGCCACGTACTGATGGCGATTGGCGGTTTGATCCTGCTGATCGGTGTCTTCACCAGCTTCTACCAGGTGCCGGCCAGCTCGGTGGGAGTGGTACAGCGTTTCGGCAAATACCTGAACACGACGGAGCCGGGCTTGAACTTTAAGCTCCCTTTCGGCGTGGATCAGGTAACGCCCGTGGAGGTGCGCCGGCAGCTAAAGTTGGAGTTCGGCAGGGCGACGCAAGGTGCCACCAACGATTACCAGTATTCCAACGACATCGATGAGCAGGAGTTGGAAAAGAACATGGTCACGGGTGATCTCAACGCTGCGGTAGTGGAGTGGGTCGTGCAGTTCCACATCAGCGATGCCCGCGCCTATGTTTTCAATTTCCTCGAACCCCAAGCCACCCTGCGGGCTTTGTCGGAGGCGGTCATGCGCGAGGTTGTGGGCGACCGCTCCATTGACGAAGTGCTCACCGTGGGCCGTCAGGAAATCGAAGTAAAGGCCCTCGAACGGTTGCAAGCCATCGCCAACGGACTCCAGATGGGCGTGTTTGTGGATCAGATCCAGCTCGGTGACGTCAACCCACCTATCCAGGTCAAGGACAGCTTCGACGAAGTGAATCGCGCCCAGCAGGAAAAGGAGTCCATGATCAATCAGGCGAACGGCGAGTACAACCGCGCCATTCCCCGCGCGAAAGGCGAGGCCGAGCAGCGCCTCAGCGAAGCGGAAGGTTATGCCACCAAGCGGGTCAATGAGGCCGAAGGAGATGCCACCCGCTTCAGCGCGCTCCTGGCCGAATACCAAAAGGCTCCCGCCGTCACCAAACAGCGCATTTACCTTGAAACGCTGGGAGAAATTCTTCCCACCATCCCCGGCAAGATCATTATTGATGACAAGGTTCCGCAGTTCCTTCCCCTGATGAACCTTCAGCAAAAGATTGCTCAACCCGTAGTGACCCCCGACCCGACTTCCCGATGAAACCAGGTCTTTCTCTTCTCATTCTTATTGGCGGTGCGGCTTTCTTCGTCCTCGCCAGCGCCAGCTTGTATACCGTCGGCGAGACGGAGCAGGTCATCGTCACCCAATTCGGCAAGCCGGTAGGTGAAACAGTGTCGGAGGCCGGCCTGCATGTGAAGATTCCCTTCATCCAAAAAATCAATCGCTTCGAAAAGCGTATTCTGGAGTGGGATGGCCGGCCTGTCGATACCCCCACCCGGGACAAGCTCTACATCGTCGTGGACAGCTTCGCCCGCTGGCGCATCAACGACCCTCGGAAGTTCTTCGAGAATTTGCGGGATGAGCGGACTGCGCTTTCACGCCTCAGTGACATCCTCGGCAGTGAAACGCGCAACGTGATCGCCAAGCACGACTTCATTGAGACCGTGCGCACGACGAAGGATCGCAAGGTGGCCCGAGACGGCCCAGCCAGCACCTCCATCGCCGATGCCCGCATTGGCATCCTGCCCCCGATCACCAAAGGGCGCTCGGAACTGGAGAAAGAGATCTTTGCCTTGGCCTCTCCCAAAATTAGCGGGTTGGGCATTGAACTGATGGACATTCGTTTCAAGCGCATCAACTACAACCCATCCGTCAGCGCGACCATCTACCTGCGCATGGTCAGCGAGCGTACGCAGATCGCCGAACGGTTTAAGTCTGAAGGTGCGGGCGAGGCCGCGAAGATCCTCGGGACCCGGGAGCGTGAATTGAATCAAATCGAATCCGAGGCCTATCGAAAAGTGCAGGAAACCGAAGGCGCCGCCGACGCCAAAGCCACCGAGATTTACGCCAAGGCCTACAATCAAACCCCGGAAGCCGCCGAGTTGTTCGAGTTTGTCAAAACCATGGAGGCTTACAAAAAGGTCCTCACCACCGACACCAATCTCATTCTCAGCACGGACAGTCAGTTCCTCCGCTATCTGAAATCTCCCGACGGCATCATAGCGCCCAAGCCGAGCGCACCCGTGGGCAATGCACCCAGCCCGGCGGCCGATCCTTTGAAGTCGCTGCCGTCATTGCTGGACATCGCCAGGTAGAAGCCTGCGGCTTCAGAGCCGGCGGCTACTTCTTACCAATGCACCAGAGGTTCTTGTGACCACGGATGAAGATCTGCCCATCGCTGACGGCCATGGAGCCGATCACTTTCTCACCCAGGGAATTGGTGGCGAGAAGTTCGAATTTGGGGCTGGCCTTAAAGACGAAGGCATCGCCGCCCTGGTTCACGGCATAGCAGTTGGCATCCGCGGTAAGGACGATGGAGGACCAGTTTTGGCCGGTGGGTCCGGGTCCCTTGAGGCGTTCATTGTAGACCATCTCACCGGTCTTCAGATTCCGGCACTCCGCGATGCCGCCGTCGCTGAGGATGTAGTGATGGCCTTCGTGGATGACGCCCGAACCAATGCGCTGGCTGACTTTGGGCAGATGCCAGATCCGGTTCTTGTCAGTGACATTGCCATTGCCCCCCGTTTTCACGGCCAGTGCCGAGCCGCCGTAGCCACACATGGCCACCATGATGCCGTCGGCATAGAGCGGGGAATTGTACACCAATTCGGTTAGGCCGTCGCACGTCCAAAGCTCTTTGCCTTGCAGGGGATCAAAGGCGCAGGCGCGGCCGGGGTAGCACATCAGCAACTCATACCGGGAACCAATCTTGCGCAGCAGGGGATCGCTCCAGGAGCCAAGCCATTTCTTCTGTTCGCCTTCACCCGAAGCGCCGCCGGGTTCCGTGTGCTGCCAAAGCGTCTTGCCTGTGGTTTTGTCAAACGCATACAGGACCGTGTTTTCACCGGGACCGAAGTTCAGAAACACGCGGTCTCCCGCGAGGACCGGAGATGTGCCGTTCCCCCAGATGTGGTGCTGCTTGCCCAGGTCCGTGCGCTTCCAAAGTTCCTTGCCCTTCATGTCGTAACAAAACACGCCCGCGGAGGCGAAATAGACGACGACGCGTTCGCCATCCGTCGCGGGCGAGGCGGAGCAATAGGGGTTCGTGCCGTGGGTGAGTTCGGGTTCCTTGTAAACCGTGCCCGCATCCCAGAGTTGCTTGCCCGTCTTGCGGTCAAAACAAAGCAGCAGACGTTTGCCTTCGCTTTCGATCGCCTGGGTCACAAACACCTGATCACCCCAGACCACGGGCGTGGAATTGCCGCGCTCCGGCAACGGGGTTTTCCAGACGACATTATCGGTCGTGCTCCAGGTCAGCGGCAGTTTCGATTCGGTACAGACGCCGTCTCCAGTGGCGCCACGCCACATCGGCCAGTTGGCCGCCATCGCAGAATGTGCAAAGAACAAGGCAAGAACGCACGGGAGAAAGGTCTTCATGGTAACAACTTAACGCACGAGGGTACCGAAACTTGAGGGCCGAATAGCAAAA
>JAXMIV010000627.1:0-4274 GCA_034377045.1 Prosthecobacter sp.
GAACGTTGATGGTGGCCGTCGCAACGGTAGAGGTCAGCAGGTTATCGCTGGCCACATATTCAAAGCTGGCCAGAGGAGTGCCGTTCTGGTCCGCGGGCGGCAGGTACGTGACTTTGGCATGGCTGCTGACCAGCGTGGGCACCGTGGTAATCGGCCCCGCGGCAATCGTCCCGTCGCCGATCTGCTGCAGCGTGCCCACGGCCGGCAGTGAGGTGATGATGTAACGCAGCGGATCCCCATCCAGATCCAGCCCGTGAAAATCGACATCGACAGGCGTGTCCTCCGCCGTCGCAACCTCAACCGGCAGGACCATGGGCGCATCATTGGTGGGTTTGGTGGTAAAGGCGCGGAGTTCGCCGTTGCTGGAGGCGATGTATAACAGACGACCCGCGAGGCAGACATTGCCACCATAGGGGATGGTCTGGCGCAACGCCCGGCTGACGCGGTCGAAGATGTACGTCTTGGTGGGGCTGGCGGCGATGACGCTGTCCACAGTGACGATGGGCTGGACGCTCAACCCGGTCTCGGTTCCGGGCAAAAGATAGGGAGCGAGCGGCGCGCCTGTAGTAGCTTGATAGGTTTTGATGCTGCCGGGAGTGTTCGAGGTCAGCACATAGACCGTCTGGTGTGCCACAGCCGGCGTGCCGGTGAATTTGTCCTGCGCCTTCCAGGCGACTATGCGTCCGTTGAGGTCGATGGAGATTAGCTCCTGGCTGCCCGCCGGAGCCGTCATGGATTGATTGACTAGGTAGGCCCAGCCGTCCGCGCAAGCCACCGTCCGGTTCATCGTGTAACCCGACCAGTTCCAGGTCAGGTTCAAGGACCAAAGCGCAGCGCCCGTGGTCTGGTGATGGTTGGTGAATCCGCCCGCGACAAAGGAATACAAACCGCCGTTATGAAGAGTGGGAGTCCAGCCGTCAAATTGGGGCAGAGAACTGTTGAAAAAGATCTGGCCGCCAGAGTGATTGACGCCGTAAAGGCCGCCGAAGTGGCCTCCGTTCATGTAAACGCCCGCGGCATCCACTGCCGGCGCCATGTACTTTTCATTTTGCGCACCGTATGAGGCGGTCCACACGCTGGTACCCGTCAGGGAATTGAGACGATACAGCTTGCCGGATCCGATGGAACTGTTTTGCAGATAGACACTGTCGTTGAACCAGGTCGGCGGATTCAACCCCGTGCCGGCCGGAAAGGAAAAGCGCCAATCCTCGGTGCCGGTGGCACTGTTGAGCGCCGCGAGCTCGACTGAGCCGGTGCCGGCGATGTAGACCCGCCCCTTGGCGACCGCAGGCTGGTGCGGACCGGTCATGAGGGTCTTCACCCAGGACTGCTGGAGCGTCGCGGAACCCAGCTGCAACGGTTGGTAACCGGCATGATCGGGACCGGCACCAAAAGTCGGCCAGTCCTCGCCCACGGAAGCGCCCACCGTAATGCGGACGGTGCTGTTGGCCTCCATTCCGTGGACATCCCGAATGATGTAGCCGAACTCATCGACGCCGCTAACAAACCCTTGATTCGGCAGGTAAGTCAGGGAGCCGTCGCCTGCCTGTTCCACCCTGCCTGAAGCAGGCTGCGAAAAGCTGAAGAGGGTCACTGCATCGCCATCGATATCCCAGTCATTGGCCTCGGGCCGCAGGCCAAACAACGGCATGCCGGGGCGTAATGCCACGGTATCTGAAACGGCAGTTGGGGCATCGTTGACGTTGGTGACATGGATGGCCACCGTGGCTGCCGCGGAGGTTGAGACCTGATCATGCGCGGTAAAGGTGAAGGACCCGACACCAGTGCCAAAGACATCCTTCGGCGCCTGATAGACGACACTGTTGCCGCCGTGGAGGACCTGAGCCGGCACCTGGGTGATTGGCTGGCCTTTGGTGAAACCATCCGTGGTTTGGTACAACGTACCCTTGGCCGGGAGAGTCCTCACCACAAAGCTCAGAGACTCACCGTTGCCGTCGGTTCCTTCCAGCGTGATCGCCGCCTCCGCCTCCTCCAGAATGCCAACCTGCGCGTTCTGAGCCACGGGCGCCAGATTGCCTGGTACGTCGCGACCGTAGGCGCGCACCGTGTTGTCGGAGCAGACCAGGTACAGCACATCGTCGGCGATTGCCACCTGGCTGCCAAAGTTCAGTGTCTGCAAGAGTGCGCGGGTCGCGAGGTTGTAGATGTAAGTCTTTGAGGAAGTTCCGGCGAAGAGCAGATCATGGCTAATCACGGGCGAACCAGTGAAAGTAAAAGCGTCACCCGAACCGGAACTGTAGTCCGCCACCGTGCGGCCGGTGGTAGTATTGTGCGCCCTCACCACGTTTCCAAGGCAGGCATAAACGAGTCCATTGGCGACGGCCGGAGTGCCTGCATAGGCGCCTTTGATCCGCCATAGAACACTTTGCGTCTGCAGGTCCAGACAGATCAGGTCGGTACCGCCGGTGCTGCTGTTGATCAGGTAAGCATAGCCGCCTTCACAGCAAATGGTGCGGAATTCGCTGCTGTTCACCCATGTGAGATCGGCCGACCACTGCACCACACCTGTATCCGGATGATGGTTGCGGAATACACCGTTTAGCAGGGAATACACCTTGCCTTCGTGGATGGCGGGCGTGCAATATTCGGTGGAGATCTGCTGGGATAAGAATTTTTGCACGCCCGAAAGGAGGTTGAAGCCGTACACCCCGCGGACGCTGCTGAAGCCGGCGGCGTTGATAAACACCCCGAGATCCGATACGGCGGGGGACATGTACCACCCGCCTTGCATGCCGTGGGCGCCCTGCCACCGGAGGCTGCCGTCCGCGGCATTCAGAGCCCACAGTTGCGCGTCGCTGCTGGTGTTGCACCGTTGTGTGAGAACAGTTTCCGAATGGTAGCTGGGAGGATTTAATCGCGTCGTGGCAGGCATCTGCGCACGCCAGAGTTCGCCACCGGTCGTCTGATTCAGGGCCGCGACGTACGTCTGGTTGGCAACCGTGCCAGTGGGCGTCACATAGACTCTTCCGCCACCGACCGCCACGGGGTTAAGGGTGGCGGGGTAGCTGTACATCCAATGCTGCACCCACAACTGCGAGCCCAGGAGTGCCGGATATCTCCCGGAGTGATCGGGCCCGTTGCCGAACTGCGTCCACGCACGGCCATAGGAAGCGCTGACCCGTACCGTCACTGTCGCACTTGCGGTTAGGCCAACGCCGTCCTGCGCGGTATAGGCAAAGGTGTCAGTTCCTTCCGTGAAGTCCGCGTGCGGTGCGTACCGCAGCGAGCCGTTGGCATTCTTCGTCAGGACGCCATTCGCCGGCGTCGTGAAGGAGATGATGCTCAAGGCTTCTCCATCGACATCCACGTCGTTGTTGGTCGGCCAATACCCGTCCAGCACAGCGCCGGCTCGCAGAAAGGCCAGATCATCGGTGGCCACGGGAGCGTCGTTGACGTTGCTGACATTCACAGTGGCGCCGACCGCCGCAGAATTGAGTTTGCCGTCGTTGACCTTAAACATGAAGCTGGCATACGCAGTGCCAAAGGCGTCGGCTTCGGGACGATAAATTAACTTTCGCTCCGGATTGCGCACCATGGCTGGCAGCAGGCTGATCGGTTCGCCAATCTGCACG
Source organism: Prosthecobacter sp. (assembly GCA_034377045.1). GTDB lineage: Bacteria > Verrucomicrobiota > Verrucomicrobiia > Verrucomicrobiales > Verrucomicrobiaceae > Prosthecobacter. The sequence continues at coordinate 3,594 of JAXMIV010000627.1, forward strand.
CCGTCCGGGGTTTGATACAGGGTGCCCTTGAACGGAAGCGTAGTCACCACCGCGGTAAGGGCGTCCCCATCCGCATCCGTGCCGGGCAGCGTCAGGGTAACCGTCTGGTCTTCGACACAGGTCACCGCAACGTCTTGCGCCACCGGCGCGGTGTCGCTGCCGGCCAGCGTGTAGCCGCGCAGGATGCCATCCTGGCCCGCCAGCATAAGATAACCGTTGCTGAGGCTCAGCCAGCCGCCGGCGCTGATGGTCTGCAACTTTACCCCCGTGCTCAGTGAGACCACCACGGTGGTGCTGGTGGTGGCGCCGATCATCACATCATTGGTAATGATCGGTTGATTGCCGTCCAGGCTGCCCATGCCTGCGGCGAAACCCAGGCCCGTGGAGTATGTCTGGAGCAGCGCGCCAGTGGTGATGTCAAAGGCTCTGACATCTCCTGTGGCATCGTAGGCATAGACGCGCGAACCCGCGACCGCCGGCGTGCCGCCAAAGCCTGTCGTCACCCGCCAGCGCTCGGCCTTGGTGGTGAGGTCAATGCAGACCAAGTGGCTGGTGGATCCGCCGGATTGAATAACAAAGGCCACGCCAGAACTGATCGCTGCAGTTACCCCGTTGCTACCGCCGGCACTGAAGCTCCAGTTCGCGACTCCGGTCGTTGGGTGGTGCTGGCGGAAGATGCCC
>JAXMIV010000628.1:0-2729 GCA_034377045.1 Prosthecobacter sp.
CCCGTTCATGCCGGCATCATCGAGCCCGGCCACTTCCGTTTTCAGTGTGCGGGCGAAGAAGTACTGCACCTCGAGATCGCGCTCGGCTACCAGCATCGCGGCATCGAAGAAGCACTCGCCGATGGTCCGCACCGCGCGACGATGATTCAGATGGAGACCATCGCAGGCGACACGACCATCGCCCATGCCACGGCTTATGCGACCATCATGGAGGCTCTTGCGAAGACCGAAGCACCGTTGCTCGCGCAGTGGCTGCGTGCCATCGCGCTCGAACTTGAGCGCCTCGCCAACCACACCGGCGACCTCGGTGCGTTGGCTAATGACGTCGCGTTCCTGCCCACTTCATCCGCCTGTGGCAAAATTCGTGGTGACTTTCTCAACCTCACCGCGTTGATCTGTGGCAATCGTTTTGGCCGTGGTCTTGTGCGACCGGGCGGCTGCCGTCACGATCTCGAACCTGCTCGCGCAGCCCAGATGATCGCGCGCCTGACCACCTCGCTGGCCGACACTGAGCAGGCTGTCGCATGGCTCTGGGATTCCGCCTCCGTCCGCGCTCGATTTGAACACGTCGGCATCGTTTTTCCAGTGCAAGCCGCCGAAATTGGACTGGTCGGCCTGGCAGCACGTGCCTGCGGGTTGGTGCGAGACGTGCGTTACGATCACCCGACAGGCTGGCATCGTTTCGCTCAAACACCGGTGGCGGTGTGGCCGGGTGGTGATGTCTTCGCCCGCGCCCGTGTGCGTTCGTTGGAGATACAACGCTCCGGTGAGTTTCTCCGTGAACAACTCGCCACTCCGCCTGAAGGTGATCTGCACAACGAAGTCGCAGCCCCCGCGCCCGACACGCTCGCCGTGGCATTGGTCGAAGGCTGGCGCGGAGAAGTCTGCCATGTGGTGCTGACCAACGCCGCCGGACGCTTCCGCCGCTACAAGATCACCGATCCCTCCTTCCACAACTGGACCGGACTCGCCCTCGCCCTGCGCGGCACCGCCATCTCCGATTTCCCCATCTGCAACAAAAGCTTCAACCTTTCCTACTGCGGCTTCGATCTGTAAACCGCCCAAACGCCATGTTCGTCCACAAAACACTCATCCACCGCTTGAAACGAGGCTGCGAGACGATGGCTTTTCCGAAAGGCCCGGCCCCCGCGCTGCCCGACCGCCATGGCGGCGCGCTTAAAGTCGATGCCAGCATGTGCGCCGACGGCTGCAATATCTGCGTGCCCGTGTGCCCGACACAAGCCATCACGCGCAAGCCCGGAAAACCCGTCACCCTCGATCTCGGACGCTGCGTCTTCTGCGCTGCGTGCGTCGAGGTTTGTCCACAGGATGCCATCACTCAAACAGGTGACCACCGCATGGCCGTACGCCGCCGCGAAGACCTCATGCTAGGTGAACCCGGCCATGAACAGCTCCGACTCGCCAATGCCCTCGACGACAAGCTGCGCAAACTCTTTGGACGCTCGCTGCGCCTGCGTCAGGTGAGTGCCGGTGGTTGCAACGCGTGCGAGGCGGACACCAATGTTCTCGGCACCATCGGCTGGGATCTCGGACGCTTCGGCATCCAGTTCGTCGCTTCACCGCGCCATGCTGACGGTCTGCTCATCACCGGCCCCGTGAACAAAGCGATGGAGCTTGCCCTGAAGAAAACCTACGACGCGGTGCCGGAACCAAAGATCGTCATCGCCGTCGGAGCCTGTGCCATAGCTGGCGGCCCGTTTGTCGATCATCCCGAAGTCAAAAACGGCGCCTCCTCCGTCGTGCCAGTCGATCTCTTCATCCCCGGCTGTCCGCCGCATCCCCTGACCATCCTCGACGGCCTGCTGCGTTTGCTGGGTCGGCTGGAAGAAAAGGGCGGCAAGCTATGAGCCACGTCGTCACTCTCGTCGACGCTGATGCTCCCCGATCTTTCCCACAGGCTGCCAGCCTGGATCCTCCAGACCTTGTCACATGACTCCCAAGCAATCCCGCCACCTCACCAGCGACACCTTCTTTGCGTGGGATGGCGATGTGCTGGTGGTCAACATTCTCGGCAAACCCAGCGCCAGCAAAGACGCCATCGGCAAACCCCATGGCAAGCAGCTCAAGGTGAGCGTCACCGCCGCCCCCGTGGCAGGCCGCGCCACCGACCACATGCTGCGTTTTCTGGCTCCGCACTTTGGCGTCAGGGCGTCCGACATTGAAGTGGTTTTTGGCCGGATGAACGTTAACAAGCAGTTGCGCATCAAGGCCCCCACCAAGCTCCCCGCCGTGTTCGCCAAACAAGCGAATCAGCCATCGCTGTTTCCGACTGAGGATTGAAAGATAAGGGTTGAGCGTTTGATCATCATGCTGTCGCTGCGCTTCGGGATTGTTATTAAATCCGCGTTTGACAGGTTGCGACTGGTCAGGCAGGATGCGCGCCGCCCGCACTTTCTTGTGATGGGGAACTCGAGGATAAAAGATTTTTTGCTCAACTCCAAATCCTGCCAGTCACCGTCCAATTGAAATCATTCAAACCTATCGCATAATCAAAGACAGGTGCCCGCCTGACAGCAGCAAGACGCCGATGCAATTTTTTTTCCCAAAAGAAACATGTCCTGATGAAACACGCGCGCCTGTCATTCCGGCGACCGTGAGTAAACTCGTGAAGATAGGCGCAGAAATCGTCGTGGAATCCGGTCTTGGCACAACACTTCATATTTCTGATGATGAGTTCCGCGCTGCAGGCGCAACGATTGCAGCGGATC